>JANNTO010000127.1:0-9823 GCA_031403675.1 Gammaproteobacteria bacterium
GTCGTCATCACGGGCGGCGCGACCGGAATTGGTCGCGCGATTGCGGAGCGATTCCTGCAGGAAGGATTCCGGGTTCACGTTGGCGATGCCAACCCGCGCGCGGTTGAGGAGTTCAGCGCTACGCATCGCAATGCGAGCGGCAGCACGACTGACATCGCGAATGTGGCGCAGGTCGATGCGTTGTTTGACGAAGTCCAGAGCCGCTACGGTCGTCTCGACGTGCTGGTGAACAATGCGGGCATAGCGGGGCCCACCGCGCCGGTGGAATCCATCAGTCCGGCCGACTGGGATCGCACAATCGCCGTCGACCTCAATGGCTGGTTCTATTGCACGCGCCGTGCGGTGCCGATGGTCAAGGCGGCCGGCGGCGGCTCGATCATCAGTATCTCGTCAAACGCTGCTCTCTTCGGTTGTCCCCAGCGTGCTCCCTACGTGGCCAGCAAGTGGGCACTGATCGGGCTGACGAAAACGCTCGCGATGGAGCTGGGCCCGGATCGCATCCGGGTCAATGCAATCTGCCCGGGCAGCGTGCAAGGGCCGCGGATTGACGGCGTCATCGAACGGGATGCGGCCAGCCGGGGCCGGACGGCTGCCGAGATTCGTGCGATGTATTTGCGGCAGAGTTCCATGCGGCTGTTCGTCGCGGCCGAGGACGTGGCGAATCTGGCGTTTTTTCTCGCCTCTGCGCAGGGCGCGACGATCTCCGGGCAGGCGATCGGCATCGACGGTCACACTGAATCGCTTTCCAGCTGGCTGGACCGATGAGGGCCGCATGGTTCGAGTCCTTTGGGCCGGCCCGACAGGTCATCAAAGTCGGTGAGCAACCGCGACCCGAGCCGGCTCAGAACGAGGTCCTGGTTGGCCTCAAGACCAGTGGTGTCAATCCGTCGGATGTGAAAAAGCGCGCCGGATCGAATCCGAGCCTGTTGGATGGTGGCCTCGTCATCCCCAACAGCGACGGTGCAGGAGTCATTGAGGCGGTCGGTAAAGGCGTCGATTCCGGCCGCATTGGCGAGCGCGTCTGGGTCTACCAGGCGCAGTTCGGCAGGCGTTTCGGCACCGCAGCCGAATACGTTGCCGTCGACGCATCCCGCGCCGTGCGCCTGCCGGACAACGCCTCGTACGAAGTCGGCGCCTGTCTGGGCATCCCGGTCATGACGGCTCACCGTTGCGTATTTGCCGACGGACCCGTCCATGGCCAGACACTGCTGGTCACCGGCGCTGCCGGCCGGGTCGGCTACTACGCCATTCAGTGGGCGAAGATCGCCGGCGCGAGGGTAATCGCGAGCGCAAGCAATTCGGCGGATGAGCAACTCTGCCGCGCACTGGGTGCTGATCATGTTTTCAACCATCGTGAGCCCGGCTGGGGCGAGCGCGTCAAGGCGCAGAATGGCGGTCAGCCGGTCGATCGGGTAGTCGACGTGGAGTTCGGTGCTAATCTGCCGGAAGTGCTCCAGTGCATCCGGATCGGAGGCGTTATCGCCACGTACTCTTCGACACAGGTGCCGGAGCCGAAACTGCCATTTGCGCGGATGATGTTCATGGACCTGACCCTGCGGCTGGTGATCGTTTATGCGATGCCGGAGCCGGCCAAGCGGCACGCCATCGAAGACCTCACCCGCGCGCTAGCGCAGAACCAGTTGCAGCACCGCATCGCCCATGCCCTTCCGCTCCGCGAGCTGGCACGCGCCAACGAGCTGATCGAGCAGCGCGGCTTTGGCGGTTGCGTCGTGGTGAATGTCGATGCTTGATCGCAAGTCCTCGAGGCGGCTCGTGCTGCTGGTGACGGCCGCGGTATTCATCAACTACATTGACCGCGGCAATCTCGCGACCGGCGCCACGCTCATCCAGGACGAGCTGCAGCTGAGTCCCAGCCAGCTCGGCTTCCTGCTGTCTGCCTTCTACTACGGTTACGTCGCCTGCATGCCTGCGGCTGGCTGGCTCGCGGAACGCTACGGCGCCCACAAGGTCCTCGCGACCGGCCTGATCGTCTGGTCGATTGCAACGCTGGCCACCGGGTTTGCCTACAGTTTCGCGACCATGCTGGTGCTGCGCATCCTGCTCGGGGTCGGCGAAAGCGTGTCCTTTCCCTGCGCCTCGAAAGTCCTCGCCAGTTCAGTCGATGTTCAGCACCTCGGTGTCGCGAATGGCGTGCTCGGCTTCGGCTATCTGGTCGGTCCCGCGGTCGGCACGCTGCTGGGCGGACTGCTGATGGCGGAGTTCGGCTGGCGACCGGTGTTCATCCTGTTCGGAGCCCTGTCGCTGCTGTGGCTCTGGCCATGGAGCAAGGTCAAGGCCGTGCTGTCGCCCAAGGCTTCGGTTGTGGAACAGGATCTGCCGCCCTTCCGGGTGATTCTCAGGCAGCGCGCCCTGTGGGGAGCTTCGCTCGGCCATTTCGCAGCGAATTACAGTTTCTACTTTATCCTGTCGTGGTTGCCGTTCTACCTGGTCAAGGCGCGCGGCTTCTCGATGGGAGCGATGGTGCTGATCGCATCCTGGGCGTACCTGCTGAATGCCCTGGGTGCGCTGTTGATGGGCTGGGCCGCCGATCGCTGGATCCGCGCCGGGCGCAGCACCGATCTCGTTTACAAGGGAACCATGGTGCTGTTCCATGTCTCCGGGATCGCCTGCATGGCGGGAATGGTGATGCTGCCCGTCGCCGCTTCGATCGCAGTACTCTTCATCTTCCAGATCATCACCGGATTCGCGTCTCCCGGCGTGTTCGCGATTCCGCAGATCATCGCGGGACCCAAGGCGCAAGGCCGCTGGGTCGGCGTGCAGAATGCGATCGGCAACATGGCGGGGCTGGTCGCGCCGGTGGTTACCGGAATACTCGTCGAACAGACCGGCCAGTTCGATCTTGCGTTCGCACTCGTCGCCGCAGTCAATGTCCTCGGACTGATCGGATGGACCATCATGCTGCCGCGGATCGCGCCAATCGATTGGTCACGGGCCGCTGAAGCGCGCCATGCGTGAGAGCCGCAACCGCGGCATGCCGTGTGTGATTCTCGTCTGCCTGGGCCTGGCCGGTTGTCGCGCTGACGCTCCACCAGCCGCGATGCCGACGGTGGAAGTCAGCCATGAGACCCTGGTGGGCGAATTTGGCAGCCGGCATCCGCAGGTAGTCAGCTTCAAGGGCATACCGTTTGCCGCACCGCCGGTCGGCGAGTTGCGCTGGCGGGAACCGCAGCCGCATGCGCCGCGTGCGGGCATCCAGCGTGCCGAGGAGTTCGCGGCAGGTTGCTTTCAGGACAGCTACAACACCGACTGGTATCGCCGGGTCGGTGCAGCCTTCGGCGTGGAGGCGGCGTTCTTTGTGGATCCGCCGTTCAGTGAGGACTGCCTTTACCTGAATGTCTGGACGCCCGATCTGTCGGTGGGTGCGCGCCTGCCGGTCATGGTCTGGATCCACGGCGGTGCAAACCGGTCGGGCTGGGCGTACGAACCTAATTACATCGGAGAAAGCCTGGCGGCGCGGGGCAACGTAATCGTCATCAGCATCGCCTATCGGGTCGGGGTTTTCGGTTTCTTCGGTCATCCCGAGCTGCGGGATTCGAAGGCACCCGCCAACTTCGGACTCCTGGATCAGATTGCGGCATTGCGCTGGGTGCAAGACAACATCAGCCGGTTCGGCGGTGATGCGGACAACGTGACGGTCTTCGGCGAGTCGGCCGGCGCCGCGAATATCGGCTACCTGATGACTTCGTCTCTGGCCCGGGGTCTTTTTGCGCGGGCGATCAGCCAGAGCGGCGGATACCAGATGCGGGACGACCTCGATCTGGAGGATGCTGAAAGGACTGGCCTTGCGCTCGCGCAAGCGTTTCCAGGCGCGCCTGGTCTTGCATCGCTGCGGCAATACTCCAGTGCGGAAATCTTCCGCGCCGCCCGGGACACGCTTCCGGGCGACGAGTTTGGACCCGTCGTGGATGGTGTTTCCGTGGTCACGTCGCCGGCGGCGTTTTATCGCCGCAACGGCATTCCGTACGACTTGCTGATCGGCAGCAACGAGGATGAGTGGTACATGTACGTGGACTCGGACCCGGCCAGTCTCTTGGCGACTCTCGACGAGCTGCCACACCCGGTGCGGGAAGCGTTGGCGGCCCGCGCCGCGCAGGAACCTGATGTGCGTCGCGGTCACGACCAGGCCACGACGCTCGTGGACATGGTCTGCCCTGCCTACCTGATGGCCGCAAGCGTTCCGGTTCGCGAACATCGGGCCTGGGTCTATCGTTTCACCCGCGTCAGGCCTGGCGCAGGGGGCGAACGCCTGCTGGCCTACCATGGCGCGGAGATCCCCTACGTCTTCGATACGCACGATCGTTGGCTCAGCACTGACGCGACCGATGCAGGGCTGAGCGACACCATGTTGGCCCATTGGAGCAACTTCGCGCGCACTGGCGATCCGAATGGAGCCGGTCTGCCGCCCTGGCCCGCATATTCGATCGGGCAAACGCAGGTACAGGAACTGGGTTTACAGATTCGGCCGATCGCCGCGCCCGATGCAGCCCTGTGCGATCAAGTGGCGGACGGCCTGTATCCGGGCTGGGCGCGCTAGCGATCTCCTAGGGCCGGTGGGGCTTCGCGAGGTACTTGCGACTCTGCATTTCGTGGAGGCGGCTGACGGAACGGCGGAAATCAAATTCAAGCCTTTCGCCGACGTAAAGATCTTCCGGCCTTGATGCGCCGGCGGACAGGATGAGTTTCACGCCGCGATCGTAGAACTCGTCCACCATCGAGACGAAGCGGCGCGCGGTGTCGTCGGATGCTGCATCCATGACTTGCACGCGGCTGACGAACACCGTGTGATAGCAGCGCGCGATCTCGATGTAGTCGGCAGCGGAACGTGGCCCCTCGCAGAGTTCGCGGAATTCAAACCAGACCACATCTTCCGCCTCGCGCCGGGCCCGCACTGCGCGGCCTGCGACCTGAACCCGCGCGTCCTTTTGGCCGTGGCCGTCCGCGAGGCGCGCGAATTCCGCTGCCATGAGCGACTCCGCATCTGGAACCGCCGGTCCCAGAAAGAGCGTCGCATCTTCGAGCTGCCGCAGGCGGTAGTCGACGCCGGCATCGAGTTCCATGACCCGGCAGTGCTTCTCGATCAATGCGATCGCGGGGAGGAAGCGCGCGCGCTGCAGGCCGCCGCGATAGAGGTTCGCTGGCGGGAGATTTGACGTCGCCACGAGCGTGACGCCGCGCCGGAAGAGCGCTTCGAGCAGTGTGCCGAGAATCATCGCGTCGGCGATGTCGCCAACCACGAATTCATCGATGCAGAGGATGCGGGCCTTCGCCGCGATGTCCCCGGCGACCTGCGCAAGCGGATCGGCAAGGTTTCGATGACGCCGCAGACGCGCGTGCACGTCGTGCATCAAGCGGTGGAAATGCTCACGCCGTTTGTCGCGGACCGGCAGTTCCGCGAAGAATTCGTCGACCAGGAAGGTCTTGCCGCGGCCGACGCCGCCCCACAGATAGAGGCCGCGGAGCGGCGCTGGAGCTCGAGGCAGGAGTCGCAGTCCGCGGGCCAGGACGGAGTTCCGGGCGAGCGTCCGCCGCCTCAGGTCCTCGAGCCGTCCAAGGACTGCACGTTGGGCCTCGTCGAGCAGGTGGCCATGAGCGGCGAGCGCGGCTTCCACGCGCGCCGCCACTGGTGACGTTTCCGGCGAGCGGTTCAGCGCAGCTCCGGTCGGTCGCGGAAATGCTCGAGTGCCGCGGGATTCGCCAGCGCATCGGTGTTCTTCACGGTCCGGCCGTGAATCGTATCCCGCACGGCGAGTTCGACGATCTTGCCGCTGATCGTGCGCGGTACCTCTGGCACCTGGACGATCTTCGCCGGCACATGCCGCGGCGTGGTATTCGCGCGGATCTGGCGGCGGATACGATCACGCAATGCCTCGTCGAGCGTGAGTCCTTCACGCAGGCGCACGAACAGTACGACGCGGACGTCGTTCGCGAAGTCCTGGCCCACGACGACGCTCTCGAGTACTTCCTCGAGCTGCTCTACCTGCCGGTAGATCTCGGCCGTGCCGATGCGCACGCCGCCGGGATTCAGCACCGCATCGGAGCGGCCCAGGATCACCAGTCCACCGCGCCCGGTCAGCAAGGCGTAATCGCCGTGATGCCAGACGCCAGGAAAACGCTCGAAGTACGCGGCGCGATAACGGCTGCCGTCCGGATCGTTCCAGAAACCGATTGGCATCGAAGGGAAGGGCGCGCTGCAGACCAGTTCCCCCTTCACGCCAGTGACCGGCTGACCGTCCTCGTTGCGGACCTCGACTTTCATGCCGAGGCCGCGGCACTGCAATTCTCCGCGATACACGGGCAGCAGCGGATTGCCGAGCGCGAAACAGGAGACAATGTCGGTGCCGCCTGAAATGGATGCGAGCTGGAGGTCTGGACCGATCGCGTCGGCGACGAAGTCGTATTGTTCGGGTGCGAGCGGAGAGCCGGTAGCAAGCAGGGTGCGCAGTACGGCGAGTCCGTGGTGATCGCGCGGGCGGTAGCCCTCCTTTTCGAGCGCAGCCAGATACTTCGGGCTCGTGCCAAAGATCGTGACACCTTCGTCGGCCGCCATCTCCCAGAGGACATCCGGGCCCGGATGAAACGGCGAGCCGTCGTAGAGGATGAGAGTCGCTTCGCCCGCGAGCGCGCGCGCGAGCCAGTTCCACATCATCCACCCGCAGGTCGTGAAGAAGAACAGCCGGTCGCCGGGCTTCAGGTCGGTGTGCAACAGGTGTTCCTTCAGGTGTTGCAACAGCGTGCCGCCGGCGCCATGCACGATGCACTTCGGCACGCCGGTCGTGCCGGACGAATACAACACGTACAACGGATGATCGAAGGGCAGGCGCTCGAACTGCAGCGGCACGCCATTGCGGCCGAATTCCGCGAAGCGGACTGCGTTGGGCAGCGCGCCGATGACGGGCGTCTCGTTCACATACGGCACGACCACGACCCGGCGGACCGAAGGCAGTTTCGCCAGCACGCCCGCGATCGGGGCCAGTGAGTCGATGGTCTTGCCGGCGTAGAAATAGCCGTCGGCGGTGAACAACACCTTCGGTTCCACCTGGCCGAAGCGGTCGAGTACCCCGTGGATGCCGAAATCCGGCGAACAGGAAGTCCAGGTCGCACCGACGCTCGCGCTCGCGAGCATCGCGATCACGGTCTCCGGCAGGTTCGGCAGGAATCCGGCGACGCGATCGCCGGGGCCGATGCCGTCCGCACGCAATCCGTCAGCAATGCGCGCAACTTCGGCGCGCAATTGCTGCCAGGACAGTTCACGCCGCTGCCGGCGTTCATTGCGGAACACGAGTGCCGGTTCCGCGTCGGGGCCGCGCAGCAGATTCTCGGCAAAATTGAGCTTGGTGCCCGGAAACCAGCGCGCGCCCGGCATGCGCTCGCCATGCTCGAGCGTTGGCCCCGGCCCGCGATCGGCGATGACACCGGCGAAATCGAACAGCGCGTCCCAGAACGCCGCGGGCTCGTCGATCGACCAGCGGTAGAGCGCGTCGTAATCGGCGACCGGTGCTCCACGCTTTGCGGCAAAGGTCATGAATCGCATCAGGTTTGCATCCGCGATGCGAAACAGCGATGGCGTCCAGATCGGTTGCTCGGCACTCATCTAGAGGTTCTGGTAGTTCGGCCCCGAGCCGCCTTCGGGCGTCGTCCAGGTGATGATGCCGTACGGGTCCTTGATGTCGCAGGCCTTGCAGTGCACGCAGTTTGCGGCATTGATCTGCAGCCGTTTCCCGCCCGCGCCGTCGTCCACCATCTCGTAGACCTGCGCCGGGCAGAAGTTCTCGCATGGATTGCCGAACTCGGTCACGCAGCGGGTCGCGCAGATGGTCGTGTCAGAGACCTTGAGATGAGCCGGCTGGCTTTCCTCGTGGACATTGCCCGCATGGAATACCGCGGCCGGCCGGTCGCGTGGCGCGAGGTCCCGATCCTTCCAGCCACGGTCTACGGTCGCGGACGATTCGAGGCGCTGCAGTGCCAGGTGATTCTCGCGATGCGCGAGTGTCCATGGGCTCCTGCCGCCGAGCAGGGTCTCGAGCCCGGCATTTGCGAGTCCCCACCACAGGCCGCGGTGGAATCCCGGCTTGAAATTGCGCACCCGCTTCAATTCGCGTCCGCCCTCGGACCGGCGCCAATGCGCTTCGAAGCCAGCAGTGCCATGGGTTCCGACCAGGTGTTCCGCGCCCAGTGCACCGCAGCGGATCGCCTGGTGCACGCCCTTGATCTTCGGCACGTTCAGGGTGCCCGCGGTATCACCGATCAGCAGCAGGCCCGGTGCATCCATGCGTGGCAGCGACTGCCAGCCGCCGGCCGCGATCGTGCGCGCGCCATAGGAGAGCAGTTCGCCGCCTTCGAGTAATGCATGCATCTGCGGATGATGCTTGAACTGCTGGAATGCCTCGAAAGGTTTGAAGCGTGGGTCCTGGTAATCGAGCCCGACGACATAGCCGACATACACGCGGTCGCGATCGAGGTGATAGAGAAAACTGCCGCCGTAAGTGTGCGAATCCACCGGCCAGCCGATCGTGTGCTGGATCAGGCCCGGTTCGGCGCGGCCCGGCGGCAACTGCCACAGTTCCTTGAAGCCAAGCCCGTAAGTCTGCGGCGAGCGGCCATCCGCAAGACCCAGCCGTGCGATCAACTGCTTGGTCACACTGCCGCGGCAGCCCTCGGCGAGGATCGTCGTGCCGGCGCGGATCTCGGCGCCCGGCGCGTAATTCGGGCCGGGCCGACCGTCTTTGTCGAGTCCCATGTCGCCGATACGCACACCGGTGACGCGCCCGTCGCCGGCAATGAGCGCTTCCGCAGCGGCAAAGCCCGGGAACACATCCACACCCAGTGCCTCGGCGCGTTGCGCCATCCACGGCACCAGCAGGGTGAGCGAGACAATGAAGTTGCCGCGATTGTGCATCTGCGGCGGGTTCGGCAAGCGGATACGCGAGCGGCGCGTCAGGTACCAGAATTCATCGCGCGCGGCCGGCACGCAGATGCCGGGCGGCGCAGCACGCCATTCCGGCAGCAGCGCATCGAGTGGCTCAGGCTCCATGACGCAGCCGGACAGCATATGCGCGCCGATCGCTGAGGCTTTTTCAAGTACGCAGATCGTCAGCTCAGGTTTCAGTTGCTTGAGTCGGATCGCGCAGGCGATGCCGGCGGGTCCGGCACCGACGATGACGACGTCGTATTCCATGACGTCGCGATCGGTCACGGCATTCTGGCCTGCTCGAATTGCGGCAGCCGGCGCACGCTGTCGCCCATCTTCGACAGATCACCGGCGACGACCACGGTCATGCGCTCCGGACGGAGGTAATGCGTCGCCATCTCGCTGACCTGGGCCGGTGTCACTGCATGGATGTTTGCGACCCATTGGGTCAGGAAAGTATCCGGCAGGCCGTGCAGATTCATGAAGGCGAGCTGGCCGAGCACACCATTCGGTGACGAATTGGAGATGACGAACAGTCCCGACCGGTAGGTCTTGATGGCATCGAGTTCTGCGGCCAGCGGAATCTCGTGCTGCAGGCGCTCGATTTCGCGGAAGATTTCCGTGATCGCGGCTGCGGTGTGCTCGCTCGTGATCTCGGCCGACATGATCCACAGCGCGCCGCCGCGGCGCGCGCTGATCGAAGAATCGGGAGAGTAGCTGTAACCCTTGTCCTCGCGGATATTCGCAGTGATGCGCGAGCCGAAGGTGCCGCCGAGCAGGCTGTTCATCAGGGTGGTCGGAAAGTACCGGGCATGCGCCGGGTCGGGCACCGGCACCGCGATGCGCAATGACGCCTGCTGTGCGCCCGGGTTGTCGATCAGAGCGAGTTGCAGC
>JANNTO010000128.1:0-1514 GCA_031403675.1 Gammaproteobacteria bacterium
GAAGGCGCGCGCACCCTGCTGGTGGAGGACCTCACCACCGATGGGCGCTCCAAAGTCAACTTCTGCAAGGCGCTGCGCGAAGCCGGAGCGGTGGTCGATCACGTGTTCGTCAACTTCTACTACGACATCTTCCCCGAATCGAAGAAGGTGATGAGCGAACTCGGGGTGCGTCTGCATCACCTCGCCACTTGGTGGGACATCCTCGCCGTGGTCAAGAAGGGCGGCTACCTGACTCCGGCGCAGGTCTCCGAGGTCGAGAGTTTCCTGCACGCGCCCGCGCAGTGGTCGGCGGCGCACGGCGGCGCCTCCGCGTGGCCCGCCACCTGACCCATCCTCCGGCGATGGCTGAGCGCCCCGGCATCGAATCAGTCATCGCCGCTTTCCGCGGCCGCAATCCCGCGCCGGCTTCGCTGGAAGCCTTTGCCGAGGACTGCCTGGAGCTCGCGCGGCACGATCCGCTCAACGCCGGCTTCTACGTAATGCTAAGCCTGCACGCCCGCGCGTTCGCCGAGGGATCCGAGGGCGCGCCGCTGACCGCCGACGTGGCGCTCGAGGCGAAGAACCGCATCATCGTGCAGGCCGAGCGGGTTGCCTCGGCGCTTGAGCTGGGGCCCGAGGCGAAGCTCGCGCTGTTGAACGATTTGGCGTACGCGCGAGCCTCTGCGCGCTAGCCGCGCGCGACGCGCCGGCGAGCGCGCGCAGCCGCCGCGCCCCCGCGCTTCCGCGCAACGAGCGGGCCCATAGCTCTTTCACGAGCGCCTCGTAGAGCGAAACCACTTCGCGCGCCGCCGTAACGCTCGCCACCCCGAATCGCACGTTCGGCAGCTCGCCAAGGCGGAACGGGCTGACCGCAAGGCGCACCTCCGGGCCGGCATAGAAGAGCTGGAAAGTGACGTTGGGCAGGGTGTCCTCGATGAGCCCGATCTGCGCCCCGAAGGGCTCATGCTCCATGAGCGCGGCGAGGTGCTCCACCTCGCGGCAGGCCTCCAGCCGGCGCCGGGCGCGTACGGCCTCCGGAAGGTCGAGCCGCCCCACCAGGCCGATGTCGAGCAGCCGTTCGATCTCCGGCACGCCGACCAGATTGACGATCGCCGGCCGGCGGATGCGCGCGGCGCGCTTGCGCGCTTCCAGGATTTGCCACACGGCGCGTGCGTCTGCGAGCGCCGCCGGCCGCACGCGCGGATCCGCCGGCACGCTTTCCTCGAGCATCATGCGCATGGACTGCGAATAGGCATCCGAGGTGAGCAGGTACGACACCGGGTTGAAGTGCGCGACGATGCGCTCGGCTTCGGATTCGAGCTGCTGCATACGGGAGAAATAGCTGAGTGCCCGCGGGTGGTACTCGACGCCGGCGCCGAGGAGCGAGGGCAGCGAAGTGCCGAGCACCTGCGCGAGGCGCTCCAGCACCTCGATCTTGATCATCTGCCCGTCCTCGATGCGGTACAGCGCGGCGCGCGATACCCCGAGCTTGCGCGCGAGGGCCGCCGCGCCCGCCCGCGCCCCTAGGCGGTAGG
>JANNTO010000129.1:0-4642 GCA_031403675.1 Gammaproteobacteria bacterium
CGGTCTGCATGACACCGACCGGGAACTGGTCGGCATGCTGCCCGGATGCGATTTCAAGAGCGGCCTCTACGATCGCGGCAGCGAGCGCCGGCGTCAATTCTCCGAGTTCGCCATTGGTCTCGGCCGCCGCCCACTTGATCAGGCCGATGGCCCGGACCAGCGTTGCGGGCATCGGCAGCCGGCCGATGCGGAAATTGTCGACTGCACGCTGCGTCTGGGCGCCCCAAAGCGCCGAGGAGGCCACGCGGACCTCGCCGAGGCTGTCCTTTTCGATGCGGTCGTGGTCGCTCACGGGTAACATACGCATTCTACCATTCGTGCCCCGGCGCCATGACCGATTCCCGCCTCACCGCGCTGTCGCCGCTCGACGGACGCTATGCCGATAAGTGTGCAGACCTCGCACTGCTGTTCAGCGAGTCGGCGCTGATTGGCTATCGCGTGCGCATCGAGGCGGCCTGGTTCCGCCAGTTGTCCAGGTCCGGAAGGTTTCCTTCGATCTCGTCTTTTCCGGCCACGGTGGAGAGCCGTCTCGCAAGCCTTGCGCGTGGCGTGGACGAGGCCGGCGTGCGGCGCGTCAAGGAACTCGAGCGACAGACCAACCACGATGTCAAGGCGGTTGAATATTTCGTCCGCGAACAGCTTGCCGCGGCCGGTGCCACGACCTCGGCGATCGAGTGGGTCCACTTCGCCTGTACCTCGGAAGACATCAACAATCTGAGTTACGCGCTGATGCTGGTCGAAGCGCGCGAACGCGTGCTACTGCCGGTGATCGCCGAAGTCGCGGACAGCCTGGCGGCGCTGGCTGTGCGCCACGCGGGACTCGCCATGCTGTCGCGTACGCACGGGCAACCCGCTTCGCCTTCCACGCTCGGCAAGGAGGCGGCGAATTTCGCCGCCCGGCTGCGGCGCGCCTCGAATGCACTCCTGCGTGTCGAGGTGCTGGGCAAGTTCAACGGCGCGGTCGGCAACTTCAATGCGCATGTGGCCGCCATTCCGTCCGTCGACTGGCGTGCTGAGTCACGCCGCCTGATCGAAAGCCTTGGCCTGACGCCGAATGAGCACACGACCCAGATCGAGCCGCACGACTGGATAGCGGAGTACTGCGATGCACTGGCGCGCGCGAACACCATCCTGGTCGACTTGTGCCGCAACCTGTGGTCCTACATCTCGATCGGCTACTTCAGCCAACGCCCCGTTGCCGGAGAAGTCGGCTCGTCCACGATGCCGCACAAAGTGAATCCGATTGCATTCGAGAATGCCGAGGGCAATGCCGGCCTTGCCAATGCGATGTTGCGGCACTTCGCGGAGAAGTTGCCGGTGTCGCGCTGGCAACGCGACCTGACCGATTCGACCGTGCTGCGAAATCTCGGCGTCGCATTCGGCCACAGCACGATTGCATGGCGCTCTGCGCTCGCGGGTCTGGCGCGCATTGAACCGGACGCATCCTGCATCACCCGGGATCTTGACGCCCATTGGGAGGTCCTCGGCGAGGCAATCCAGACCGTGATGCGCGCACACGGCATCAGCGGTGCATACGAAAAGCTCAAGGCATTTACCCGCGGACGGGAGGTCGGAGCGGTGGAACTCCGCCAGTTCGTCGCGGGACTCGTGCTGCCGGAGGATGCGCGCCTGCGCCTCGAGGCGCTGACACCGGCGACCTACACGGGGCTGGCGGAGGCGCTCGCCCGGGCCTTGTAGGGCCAGCCAGTGACGGCGGACGATTCATTAGAATGTGTGCTGACGAACTGGGTCACAGATCGGCCCGTTTTGCAGCAAATCCGCCTTGAAGTCTTCGTCCGGGAGCAGCAAGTACCGGAATCCGACGAATGGGACGGTGACGATGCGGTCAGCGTTCATGCCCTGGTCCGCCTGAACCGTGATCCAGTCGGCACCGGGCGACTTAATCCGGCGGGTAAGATCGGTCGCATCGCGGTCCTTCCAGGGCTGCGCGGCCGGGGCATCGGCGCGTTGATCACACGCCGGCTGCTCGAGGAAGCGCATCACCGGGGCATCCGCGAACCATACCTGCACGCACAACTGCAGGCCGTGCCCTTCTACCAGAAGCTTGGATTCGAGTGCGAGGGCGAGGTGTTCGACGAGGCGGGCATCCCACACGTGAGGATGAAGCACGCCCTGGAGTGACCAGCGGTGCAGACCCAGCGGCAGAGCGTAACCGGTACGCGCTCGATCATCGCGACACTCGACGAGGCGCGCGCCGCCACGCAACAGGTGGCGTTCGCCGCGCGCCGTCTGCTGACCATGTACACCCAGGATCTCGAACCCGCTGTGTACGACCAGCCGCAGTTTCTCGAAACCGTCAAGAAACTGGTGCTTTCCAAGAGTTACGCCAAGGTACGCGTGCTGCTCGCGGATCCCTCGCGGGTCGTCTACGAAGGCAGCAAGTTCGTCCATCTGGCGCGCCGCATCACGAGCCATATCGAAATCCGGCGCGTCAAGTCCGAGAGCCGGGACAATCAGTCTGCCTTCCTGATCGCCGACGATCGCGCCCTCGTTTACCGCCTGCAGGCTTCGCGCTGGGAAGGCATCCTCGAGATGAATGACCCGATTGTCGCGCGCCGTTATCTGAATTACTTTGACGAAATCTGGATCGCCAGCGAGCCAGAAGCCGAATCCCGCCAGCAGCACCTCTGATTCCGCCGGCAGCGTCGGTAATGGACCGGGCGACGCCGCCGCTATAATCGGTCCGTGTCCCTCAAGCTCGATGTCACCGTCGCAGCAATTGCCGAGCGCGAAGGCCGTTTCCTGTTCGTCCAGGAGCGCGCCGCGCGCCGCATCGTGCTGAACCAGCCGGCCGGGCACCTGGAGGACGGCGAGTCATTGCTCGATGCCGTCGTACGAGAGACACGCGAGGAGACTGGCCGTCGGTTCGCACCCGAGGCAATCACCGGCCTGTACCTGTGGCGCAACCCGATCGGGCGCACCGTGTTTCGCATCGCATTCAGCGGCACAGTCGGTGCACGCGACGCAGCCGCGAAACTCGATCGCGCAATCATCCGCACGGTCTGGCTGGATCGCGAACAAGCGGGTGCGCGCCACCAGGAACTTCGCAGCCCGCTGGTGCTGCGCTGCATCGACGACTATCTGCACGGCGCGCGATACCCCCTCGCCTTGCTGAGCCAGCTAGCGCTGGACGCCACGCTGGCGCTTGCCACCACGTCATGACCTCATCGCGCACCATCATTGCCCTGTCCGGCGGCGTGGATTCGGCGGTGGCGGCACTGCTGCTGCTCGATGCGGGCCAGAACGTCGAGGCCCTGTTCATGTCGAACTGGGAGGAGGACGAGTACGGTTATTGCACCAGTGCCGCGGATTTTCAGGATGCGCGGCGGGTCTGCACGGAGCTCGACATACCGCTGCACAAGGTCAGTTTTGCCGCCGAGTATCGCGCGCGCGTGTTTGCGCATTTCCTGGCCGAGTTGCAGGCCGGCCGGACGCCGAACCCCGATGTGCTCTGCAATCGCGAGGTGAAGTTCGGCGTTGGCCTGGCCTATGCAAGGCGCCTCGGCGCCGACCGTTTTGCCACCGGTCATTACGCACGGATCGGATCCGGGAATCGTCTGTTGCGCGGACTGGATCCCACCAAGGACCAGAGTTACTTCCTGCATGCGCTCGACGCCCGGCAACTCTCGTGGTGCGATTTTCCGGTAGGCGAGTTGTGTAAAACCGAGGTCCGGGCGATTGCCCGGAAACGCGGTCTGCCGGTTGCCGACAAGCGCGACTCGACCGGGATCTGCTTTATCGGCGAACGGCCGTTTGGCGCATTCGTTGGATCGTGGCTGCCGGCCCGGCCGGGCCCGATCGAGACCCCGGACGGTATTGTGATCGGACGGCACGGGGGTCTTGAGCGCTACACGCCAAGTCAGCGCAGTGGTCTCGGCGTCGGCGGTCTGCGGGGTCGCGGCGACGCGCCGTGGTTCGTCGCAGCCAAGGATCTTTCCCGCAATGCGTTGGTCGTCGTCCAGGGCAGCGATCATCCGGCGCTTTCCTGCATGGGCCTGCAGGCCACAACGGCGCACTGGATCGCGGGCGCGGCACCGGCCGAATCGTTCGAGTGCACCGCCAAGGTGCGCTATCGGCAGCCCGACGTGTCCTGTCACGTGAGCCTCGTGCGAGACACCGTCGAGGTACGCTTTGCGCAACCGGTGCGCGGCGTGGCGCCTGGCCAGTATGTCGTGTTCTACCAGCGCGAGGAGTGCCTCGGCGGCGCGGCTATAATGTCGGCCTACCCGCGGGAGGATTCATGCAGGACAGCTTCAAGGCCCGTCGCAAGCTCACCGTCGGCGGCCGGACCTACGATTACTACGCCCTCGGTACCCTCGCAGAGTACGGCGCCGGGCGTCTCCCCTACTCGCTGAAGATCCTGCTTGAGAACCTGTTGCGCCATGAAGACGGCCGCAGCGTTACGCGGGACGACATCATTGCGCTCGCCAGCGCCGATCCGCGCAAGCTTTCACCGCGTGAGATAGCCTTCACGCCAGCCCGCGTGATCATGCAGGACTTCACGGGTGTCCCGGCGATCGTGGACCTTGCAGCAATGCGGGATGCCATGGTCACGCTCGGTGGCGATCCCGGCAAGATCAATCCGCTGATCCCGGCGGAGCTCGTGATCGACCATTCGGTG
>JANNTO010000130.1:0-5132 GCA_031403675.1 Gammaproteobacteria bacterium
GAGGCCGCCATCGAACGCTCGTAGTCCGGTCCAAGCGCGGTCAGCCCCTCGGTCAGAATGTTGCCAGGTAGCACTGCATTGACGGTGATGCCGTACTTGGCCAGCTCGATGCACGCTGTGCGCATGAATCCAAGCTGGCCGGCCTTGGTCGCGCCGTAGTGGCTCCAGCCCGGGAACCCCGTGACGGGTCCCGTGATTGAAGACGTGATCACGATGCGGCCCTGATGTGATTTCTTGAGGTACGGCAAGCAGGCCTTGATGGCCAGGAATGTGCCCTTGAGATTTGTCGCCATCACTTGGTCCCAATCTTCCGACGAAAGGTCCTCGATCTTCACCTGCGGGTAGATGCCCGCATTGGCGCACAGGATATCGATCCCGCCATGAACGGCCGCAGCGGCCTCTGCCAGCATCTGCATATCGCGGAGCTTGGTGACATCGCCCGCGCGCGCGATTGCGGTCCCGCCCGCGCGACGCAACATCTCGGCGCAGGCTTCGGCCTCCTCGAGGTTGCGCGAGGAGATGAGCACCTTGGCGCCCTTCTGACAGAAAATTTTCGCGATGCCTTTGCCGATGCCTTTGCTCGCTCCGGTCACAATCACGGACCGGCCTGCGATCGATGTGAGCATGAAGTCCTCCCGCGTTTCTTCGTGTGCTGGGCACCCATATCAGGTGCGAGAAAAACGTGCTACTGCTTCACTATTCATGGTACGCGACGGCACACTGCCTCGACGTTGTGGCCGTCCGAGCCTCGATCGATGGGCCAACAGCGATACTCGGTGAGCGGCCTGAGGTCCGCGATCAGCGCCTTATACTGTCTCGCCAAGCACGCGGTCCAGCGTCTCCAGCAACTGGTCCACGTCATCTGGCTCGATGGTAAGCGGGGGCCGGATCTTGAGGACGTTGTCCGCGGGTCCCTCGGTGCCGATCAGGATGCGCTCTGCCCGGAGCCGGTTCTTCACGTACTCGGCCGCGCGCGTTGCGGGCGCGCGTGTCACGCGATCGGCCACGAGATCCACGCCGATAAAGAGCCCGATCCCGCGTACCTCGCCGATCGCCTCGTGGCGTGACTGCAGCTCGCGCAGACCCACGAGCAGTTGATCGCCGGTGACGCGCGCGTTCTGCTGCAGCCCTTCCTCGTCCACGATGCGCAGCACCTCGGTGCCGATCCGGCAGGACAACGTACTGCCGCCAAAGGTCGAGAAGAACTCGATGCCATTGTCGAATGAGCGCGCGATCTCGGAGGTCGTAACCACCGCGCCGAGCGGGTGACCATTACCAAGGGGCTTGCCGAGCACCACGATGTCAGGCCGGGCCGCCTGCTGCTCGAAGCCCCAGTAAAACTCACCGAGTCGCCCGAGTCCGGTCTGCACCTCGTCGGCGATGCAGACGCCACCTGCCGCGTGGATGCGCGCGTACACGGCCGGGAGGTATCCCGCGGGTGGGATGACTTGCCCAGCGACGCTCGGAAAAGTTTCCGAGATAAACCCGGCGAGCCGGGCCCCGCGCTGGCGGAGCCGCTCCAGCGCATCATCCACAGCGCTCGCGTACCGCTCGGCCGCGTCATCGCCGCGGTGCGCGCCGCGATAGGTGTCGGCCACCGGCACGACCTGCACCCAATCCGGCGCCCCGCCGCCGCGCGGGCGGTTGAACTTGTAGGCCGAGAGATCGATCGCGCCGGTGGTGTTGCCGTGGTAGCCATGGTCGGCAACCACCATGTCCTTGCCACCGGTATGGGTGCGGGCGAGACGCAGGGCGAGCTCGTTGCCCTCGCTCCCCGAGTTCACGAAGAACACGTGCGTCAGGTGTCGGGGCATCTTCGCCAGGAGCGCCTCGGCGAACGCCACCTGCGCGGGGTGCAGATAGCGCGTGTTGGAGTTGAGCCGTTGGAGCTGGTCGCACGCGATTGCCTGAATGCGCGGATGCGAGTGCCCCACATGCGGCACGTTGTTGTAAGCGTCAAGGTACGGGCGTCCCCACTCGTCGAACAGGTGCGTCCGCCAGCCGCGCACGAAGAGGCAGGGCTCGTCGTAGCTAAGTTTCAGGTTGGTGGCGAAGTGGGCGCGCCGCATCGCACTGATGCGCTCGGTGTCGAGCGGGCGGTACGCGACACCAGCGTCAGGGAGGTTGAGCAGGGCGGCCGGGTTCGGGCAGATCGCGCGCCAGAACGCGGCGTCGTCAGGATCGGCAACGCCGGGCCAGTCCTCGCCGAGCCCGTCAGTGACAAGCGCGAGCTGGAAATGCAGGTGGGGCGCCCAGCCGCCATTTTCCTCCGGAGCGCCAAGCGCGGCGAACGCGACGCCACGCGCGACGCGCTGACCGCGCTCAAGGCGGGCGACCGAGTCACGCGAGAGGTGGCCGTAGAGTGTGTGGAACCGGTCTCCCTTGGGCGTCGTGTGCGCGAGGATCACCATCCCGCCGTAGTCGAGAGGGTGATCACGATACCCCACGACATCCACGATGCCCTCGAGCGGCGCGCACACTGCTGTTCCCGCGGGCATGAAAATGTCGATGCCGAGGTGCACGGTGCGGCGGTCGGAACCCTTGTGTCTCCCCAGTCGAAACGCGGCGTTGGTGTAGATCAGGCGTGGCTCGCCGTAGTGACCGAGCCAGGTCGCACCGGGGGCGAAGCCCGCGCCAATATCACGGGCCTCCCCGGCGGTCATCCGGAATGGATCGCGCGGCATCGCTGAGGCCACGACTGAAAGTGAGCGGGTTGGCGCGCCGGCAAGGGTTGCGTCCAGCACGGGCGCGAAGCCGCCCCGCGTGTGCTCGAGCCAGTCGAGAACCCGTCCCGCCCCTTCGCTGGCCGGCAATCCGCAAGCCACGCGCAAACGCGCAGCGAAGAGCGTTTCAGGCAGCGCGTGTGCCTGTTCGAGGAACCGCCAGGCGGGTGCCTCGGAGACCACCACGTAGGGATCGTCCGGCCGTGCTTTCCGCATCATCGCCGAGTTGGTGACGCTGACGGCGAGGCGGAGCAGAAGCAGTGGCCAGATCAGGTCCACCTGCGCCTCGTTCAATGGGGAGACCGCGTGGTAGTTGGCGACCAGGGCGGCGAGCGCCCGTTCGGGGCAGGGGTGGTCGAGCGCAAGATACGCACCGACGATCGCCAGCTCGGCGACTATCGGGCCCACGATGATGTCTCCGAAATCGATCAGCCCGCTGATCCGGCACCGGCCACCCTCGTCGGCAGTAACCCGGCTGTTGTAGTCGTTGAGAGCCTTGTGGATCGGCGCGACCGGCTGGCGCAGCAACGCCGGCCGCAGCGCGACGTAGCGGTCGAAGATCCTTTTGACGATCGCGCGCCGGGCGGGATCCGTGATCTCGTGGCATCGCCCGCCGATCCAGTCGGCATTGCGTAGATCCCACTTCAGGTCACGGGCGAGGGCGGGGTGGGCGAAATCGGCGAGCGCCCGATCCAGGCGAGCGATGTGGCCGCCGAGTTCGGCGATGAGGGCGAGCGAGTGCGGCTGCACGTTCGCGTAGGCCGTGCCGTCGAGGCCGGCCAGCAGCCAGACGAGGCGTGACCCGCCCCCGGTGTCCTTGCATCCGCGCCACGCTTCGCCGGCGCGTGTGGGAATCACGCGCGCCACCGGAACCGTCAAGTCGCGCCGGTGGACGTGCGCGTGGGCGGCGGTGAGCAGGTCGACGAATCCCGTGTCGCACCCCGCGCGCATGACCTTGAGCACGAAGCGCTGACCATCGCGAGCGGTCGCGAGGAAGTTGAGGTCGAATTCCCCCGGGAGCGCGGTGAGGTCCGCTTCGATGCCCCAGGTGTCGGCCAGGATGCGAATCCAGTGCTGCGTGTTGTCACTCATGAGGGAGGTAGTGCTCACCTCGCCATTGGTGCATGGTCAGTCGAGCCTGATGTAAGTAAAGCTTGCGTCGATCTCCCAAGACACTCGGTCGGTCGACGTTTCTGCAACGAATGGCACCGCTCGCTCGGAAAACGGTCCCATCCGGACACGTGAGACTACCGTCTTGCCGTTGTCTTCCGCTTCTGCCATGAACTCGAAAGCGCCATCGCGGAAAATACCCGACATCGTTTCGTTGCGTCCATTGCCGCCGATGCCGTAGTAGGTGTAACTGTCCTTGTCAGGCAAGTAGCTCAGGATGCTCATGCCCCGTCCGACCGAGCCATCCGAGTGCTTGCTTTCCGTCTCACAGACGATGTGGAAGTTGCCGCTGTACCAACGACATACCTCCAGGAAAGTGTCCTCGCTGCCCTTTATGGTCCAACGACCCACGAGCGGACTGAGCCGATCGTAGCCAGACGCAGGGACCGGTTCTGGTGCACTCGTCTGTGTCATCCCGATCGGGATTTGGCAGATTGCTCCAATGATGAAGATAGCGGCGAGGTACGTTTTCAAGCGATGACCTCCGATTGGTATGCCGTCTAACGCCCGCGTTGAGCGGGCCGTGGCGTCTCTGCCAAGTTGTCGCGGACCGTTCGAACGCATGGTTAGACGGCAGATCCATGGGCTGTCATTGCGAAGATGGCAGCGTACACCACAAGGTTTCCGACCAGGATCGAGATTCCGGCTACGAGTTCCAGTCGTCGTGGCATGCCACGCGGATAGACGGCGCGGCCAACATAATGCTGGATAAAACCGCCGGAATATCCTGACTGACCGGCCCGCTTACGTAGTGACTTCTCAAGTGGCGTTAGTGGGCAAGTCCAGCTCATCAGATTGACGATGGAAGACCAAAGTACCGCTGGAATATGGACCCAGGCCCAATTGATATTGTGAACAACCAGAGCCCCGCCAAAGACAGCAAATGCTGCAAAGAGAAAATGCAGCAGGAGCACAAGGTTGGCGGCGAAGCGATTGGGCATGTCGGCAAGATACCTGTCGTCTAACGCTCGCGATCAGCGAGCGGCGCGCAGTCGGCGCGCCGTTTGCTGCTCGAAACCTGTGGGACCCGCTTGCAGTTCCTGCAAGCGGCGTGACGAAAAGCGCCGAACGCTGCATCGCATAGTTAGGTGTCTTGTCAGGCAGCCACGCGGGATACCCGCAAATCCTTACGTCGCTTTTCGGCATGCCACAGGTCGTACTGCGTCTGCTGGTTCATCCAGCTCTCAGAACTGGTGCCAAAAGCAATCGACAGCCGCACCGCCATCTCCGGGCTAATGC
>JANNTO010000131.1:0-9198 GCA_031403675.1 Gammaproteobacteria bacterium
CATTGCCCCAGTCGCCGTCAAAACTCGCCTCAAGGTCGGATTCCGCCCAGGTCGTGATCGAACGCAACTCGAGATCCTCGCGCAGCAGCCCGACCAGATCGAGCGAGGCGCCAGCGGAGCGCTGCGAGTCGCGACCGGGCCGGTTGGACAAGGTGTGGAAACTGTTGTCGACCGCAAAAGCGTCATAGCCGTTGTCGAATTCCGCGTGCATCAGACCCAGGTCCGCCCGCCAGCCGGAATTGGACGCAAGCCGGAACTTGAGTCGGCCAGTCGTCTCGTCGCGGCCGTTCGTGTCGTCGCGCTGCAGATAGGTGTTGTCGCGGAAGCCGTCACCGACCGCGCGATGCAACACGGCGCGCCACGCGCCTTCGATATCTCCGGTCGTGCCCAGTCCGCCGCCCGCGGCAACGCCGGCGGTCCATAGGCCGTTTTCACCAGCGCCCGCCTCGACTTCCAGTGAGTGCGCCTCCGCCGGATCGCGGGTCTTGATCTTGATCAGGCCACCCAAGGCATTGGCACCGCAGCGCGTGCCCTGCGGACCGCGCAGCACCTCGACCTGCTCGACATCGAACAACGAAGCGATCATGCCGATGCCGCTGAAGTCGATTTCATCCACCAGGAAACCAACCGATGGATTCGGCGCCCCCTGGTACTGCTCGAGCTCGCCGATGCCGCGCAACTGGAAATAGCGCGGGCGCGAACTCGCGCCCGCCCAGGACAGCGATGGCAGCTGCGGCAACAGCTCTTCCAGGTGCACGACCGCGGCGTCCGCGACAGCGCGGCCGGCGATCACCGTGACGCCGCCCGGCCGTGTGCCAGCCGGCACCACACGCAGTCCGGCCGTCACCACGACTTCCTCAAGTTTCGCGGCGGTCTGTGCAATCGCCGCCGACCACGCAGCCGTGGCGCCCAGGCACAGAATCAGCAGCATTGGATTCGTCGACACGCCTGCTCCCTACGCCGGTCCTAACCGGATCAGGTTCAACGGGTTCGCCGGTAGTTACCGGCGTCTCAGGTCTTAGAGACCACCCCAAGGCAGTCTGGATACTAGCGGCGGCAGCGACCGGCCGCAATCGAGCCGGTTCGTTTCGGGCCGCCTAGCTGCGGTCGAATTTCGGCGGGCGGCGATCGCGCACGGCAGCGAGGCCCTCGCGCACGTCGCCGAGGCGAAATCCGAGGAATTCGAGCGCGAGCGATGCATCGAAACTCGGTCCCGCAAGACGCAGCCAGTTGTTCAGCGCGTGCTTGGTAAAGGCGAGCGCAGTCCTGCTGCCGGCGCCAAGCTTGACTGCGACATCGAGCGCGGTGTCACGCACCCGGTCGTCATCCACGCACAGGGACACGAGCCCGATGCGTTCGGCTTCGGCGCCCGAAAGCGGTTCATTGGTCAGCAGGTAGTAGCGTGCCTTGGCAAGCCCGCAGAGTAGTGGCCAGATGATGACCGAGTGATCGCCGGCGGCAACGCCGAGACGGGTGTGGCCGTCGAGAATCTTTGCGTTCCTGCCTGCGACCGAGACATCCGCGAGCAATGCGACCGCAAGCCCCGCGCCGACCGCCGTGCCGCGGATCGCGGACACCACGGGTTTCCTGCAATCGACCAGGTTGTAGACCAGGTCGCTCGCTTCGCGCCAGACGCGCAGCAATGTCGCCTCGTCCTCGATCATCCGCTCGATCATCGCGAAATCGCCGCCCGACGAAAAGTGTTCGCCGGCGCCGCGCACCAGCACCGCGCGCACCTCGGCGTCGCCATCAACAGCTCGCCACACATTGGCAAGGTCTCGATGCATCGATTCGGTCGCCGAATTCTGCCGACCTTGGTTCGCGATGATCACCTCGAGCACGCCGTCGGCCGGCTGCTCAAAGCCGAGACTCGGGAATTCGCCCTGAAATCGCTGCAACTCGATCGTCACGGATCAATCCTTCACCGCGTCCGGTACTGCGTGGATACTGTGCATGGTCAGCACATGATATGCCGCGACGGTCTCGCCATCCTGATTGCTGATCTCCGTGTCCCAGGTCACCTCGCCCCAGCCCTTGTCAGCGCGCAGCGATTTCTCCCTGCAGGTCAGCCGCACACAGATGCGATCCCCCGGTTTGACCGGTTTGATGAAGCGCAGGTTGTCGAGTCCGTAATTGCCGAGCACCGGTCCATAGGCCGGATCGACAAACAGGCCGGCCGCCGCGGAGATCAGGAAATAGCCATGTGCAACCCGGCCGCCGAACAGCGGATTCCGCGCCGCTTCCTTTTCATCCATGTGCGCGTAAAAGTGATCGCCGGACAGGTCCGCAAAACGCTCGATATCGGCGACCGTGATTTCCCGTTCGGCGGAATTGAAAGTGTCGCCGATCGCGAGCGCATGAAAGGGCTTCCGGAACGGATGCGTCCCGGGATCGCGTTGCGTGCTGCCGCGCACCCAACGCCCGCCGACCGCGGTCAGCGTATCGGGCGAACCTTGCACGGCCGTGCGCTGCATGTAGTGCAGCACGCCGCGAATCCCGCCGAGTTCCTCACCACCGCCGGCCCGGCCCGGCCCGCCGTGCACCAGCGGTGCGAGCGGCGAACCATGGCCGGTCGATTCCTTGGCGCAATGTCGGTTCACGACCAGCACGCGGCCATGATAGGGAGCGAGACCCAGCACCAGTTCGGCCGCGATGCGATCGTCGGCGGTGAATACCGATCCGGCGAGACTGCCGTCGCCGCGCCGCGCGAGTGCGATGGCGTCCGTCGTATCGGAATAGCCGATGATCGTGGACACCGGCCCGAAGGCCTCAACCGAATGCACGGCGCGCGATGCATGCGCATCACGGCACAGGAGCAGCATCGGCGGCAGGAAAGCGCCGCGTTCGCGGTCGCCGCCACAGACCTCGAATCTTTCGGGATCGCCGGCTACCAGTTCTGATTCCTGCGCGAGTTCCGCGACCCGCTCCCGCACCTCGTCGCGCTGCGCCAGGCTCGCGAGTGGACCCATCCGCACTCCCTCGACGCGCGGATCACCGACCACGGTCTTGGCAAGCCGCGCCTGCAGGGCTCCGACCACGTCTGCGATCATCGCCTGCGGCACCAGCGCCTTGCGAATTGCGGTGCACTTCTGCCCGGCCTTGACGGTCATCTCGCGTGCGACTTCCTGGACGAACAGGTCGAATTCCGGCGTGCCGGGCCCGGCATCCGGCCCGAGGATCGACGAATTCAGTGAATCGGTCTCCGCGACGAAGCGCACTGAGTGGCGCACGACCGCGGCATGCGTCCGAAGTTTCGCGGCGGTGGCCGCGGACCCGGTGAATGACACGACATCCTGGCAGCCAAGATAATCGAACAGGTCGCCGACGCTGCCACAGATCAATTGCAGCGCGCCGGCCGGTAGCAGGCCGGTTTCGACGATGCGCCGCACGACGAGTTCGGTCAGGTAGCTGGTCGCAGTCGCAGGCTTGACGATTGCCGGCACGCCTGCCAGCAGCGCGGGCGCCAGTTTCTCGAGCATGCCCCAGACCGGGAAATTGAAGGCGTTGATGTGTACGGCTGCGCCCTCGAGCGGTACGCAGATGTGCTGCCCGATAAAGGTTCCGCCCTTGGACAGTGCCTCGACGCCGCCGTCCAGATAAACGCGGCTGTTCGGTAATTCGCGCGCGCCCTTGCTCGCGAACACCAGCATCGTGCCGATGCCGCCGTCGATGTCGATCCAGGAATCGGTTTTGGTCGCGCCGGTGCGATAGGACAATGCATAGAATTCGTCCTTGTATTCGAACAGGCGCTTGCCGAGCGTGCGCAACATCGCTGCACGCTCATGAAATGTCATGGCACGCAGCGCCGGGCCGCCGACCTCCCGTGCATGCGTGAGCAGCGCGGCGAAATCGAATCCGCCGCTCGCCGCCTCGGCAATCAGTTCGCCGGTGCTCGCGTCGCAAAGCGCGCTCGCGCGACCCGCGCCGCTTTGCCAGCTCCCTGCCAGATAGCTCTGCAATCGCATTTCGCTCTCCCGGACCGTGACGGCTTCAGGTCGTTGCCGGCCGTGCGGCCTGCCAGGCCGAAAATGTCGAATTCCTGGCGGCGAGGGCCACGATCAATGGCGACGGCGCCCAATAGCGCTCGCCCTGCTCGCGAGCATAGCGACGGATCGACTCCAGCACGACCGGTAACCCGATCGTGTCTGCATGGAACATCGGCCCGCCCCGATGCCGCGGGAAGCCATAGCCATTGCACCAGATCACGTCGATGTCGGCCGGGCTCGCCGCAATGCCCTCCTCGAGAATCGCGGCGCCTTCATTCACGAGCGCGATGATGCAGCGCCCGACGATCTCGTGATCCGGTATCTCGCGTTGCGCGATCGACAGCCGCGCGGCCTCGGCGCGGATCAGCTCGAGCAGCTCCGGATCGGAGGCGCGCTCGCCTTCCGGCCCATCGTAACGATAGAACCCGCGACCGGTCTTCTGCCCGAAGCGACCGAGTTCAGCCAGCAGGTCCGACACGCGATAGAAGCGCGGATCGTCCGGACGCCCGCCCCACTCGCGACGCACCTGGTAGCCGATGTCGAGTCCCGCCAGGTCACCGACCGCATTCGGGCCCATCGCCATGCCGAAATCCTGCAGCGCCTGGTCGATTCGCTCGGGCGTCGCGCCCTCGAGCAGCATCAGTTCCTTCTCGCGGCCGTAGGCATAGAGCATCCGGTTGCCGACGAACCCGAAACAGTTGCCGACGGTAACGCCGATTTTACCGATGCGCTTGGTCACCGCGAACGCGGTCGCAAGCGCGGCACGCGAAGTGTCCCGGCCGCGCACGATCTCGACCAGCCGCATCACGTGTGCTGGACTGAAAAAGTGCATGCCGACCACGTCGCCGGCGCGCTTGCTTGCTGTCGCGATCGCATCCAGGTCGAGTGTCGAAGTATTGGTCGCGAGCACGGCACCGGGCCGGCACAACTCGCCGAGCCGCGCGAAGACCTGCTGCTTGACCACCAGGTTCTCGAACACGGCCTCGATCACCAGGTCCGCCGTGGCGATCGCCTCGAATTCCGCCGCGCCCCGCACCCGCGCGCGTGCGGCAGCCGCTGCCTCGGCACTGATACGGCCCTTGCGTGCCTGGGCCGCGATCGCCGTGTTCACGCGCACCAGCCCGGCCTCGAGCGCTTCGGGTTTCGCGTCGACCAGTGTCACCGCGATGCCGGCAGTCACCAGGCTGATCGCAATGCCGGCACCCATCGTGCCGGCGCCCAGCACGCCGGCTTGCGTCACTGGGTGTGCGAGTTCGCGATCGGGGACCGGTCCGCGTTCGGCAAAGAACAGATGGCGCAGCGCGCGCGACTCCGCGGACTCCAGGCATTCGACGAACAGGGTGCGTGACCGTGCGAGCGCCGCATCGAATGGCAGCATCGCCGCCGACGCAACCGCTTCGACAATTCTCGGCGGAGCCGGCAGGCGGCGCGCAGTGGTGGGCAACCCGCGCAGGAAGTCCTCGAACAGCGACGGGCGCGATGGCGGCACCGGCATGTCGCGCACCCGGCGTGGCGGTGCCGCGGCATGGGCAAGTTCCCGCGCCCAGCCGATTGCACCCGCGCGCAGGTCGCCGTCGATGCGCCGGTCCACGATGCCGAGCCCGAGTGCAGCTTCGATGCCGAGCGGCTTGCCCGACGTCATCATCTCGAGCGACACCTGCCAGCCCACGAGGCGCGGCAGGCGCACGGTGCCGCCAGCGCCCGGCAACAGGCCGAGGCTGACTTCCGGAAATCCCAGCTGCAGATCGCCTGTGGCACAGCGATAGTGGCTCGCAAGCGCGGTCTCCGCGCCGCCGCCGAGCGTCGCACCGTGCAGTGCCGCGACCACCGGCTTGCCGCAAGCTTCGAGCCGCGACAGCAGCCCCGGAAGCATCGGCTCGAGCGGCGGCCCATCGAATTCACGCAGGTCGGCACCGGCGATGAAATTACGACCGGCTCCCTGCAACACGATCGCCCGCACCGACGGATCGGCATCGAGATTCTCGATCGCGGCGAGAAATGCCACTCGCACCGGATGCGACAGGGCATTGACCGGTGGATTTTCGAACCGGATGACGGCGACGTCGCCATCCTGCAGCACCGACACCGGGCTATTCACGCGATGCGTTCGATCGCGAGCGCGATGCCCTGACCGACCCCGATGCACATGGCACAGAGCGCGCGCCGCCCACCGGTGCGGCCGAGTTGCAGGGTCGCAGTGGTCGCGAGCCGCGCACCGCTCATGCCGAGTGGATGGCCGAGCGCGATCGCGCCGCCGTTTGGATTCACGTGCGCCGCGTCGTCTGGCAGGCCGAGCCTGCGCAACACAGCCAACGCCTGGGACGCAAAAGCCTCGTTCAATTCGATTACGTCGAAATCAGCAATCGCGAAGCCCAGTCGCGCCAGTAGTTTCTCCGCCGCGGGCGCAGGACCGATACCCATGATGCGCGGCTCGATACCGGCCACTGCAGCGCCCAGGATTCGCGCGCGTGGCGTCAGGCCGTATTTTGCCGCCGCGCGCTCACTGGCAATCAACAACGCACAGGCGCCGTCGTTGACGCCCGAGGCATTGCCTGCGGTCACGGTACCGCCGGCGCGGAACGGCGTGGCAAGTTTCGCGAGCGCCTCAAGGCTGGTCTCGCGCGGGTGCTCATCGCGGTCCACGACGACCGGCTCGCCCTTCCTGGCCGGCAATATCACCGCAACGATTTCCTGCGCAAACACGCCATCGGCCTGGGCACGCAGGGCGCGCTGCTGGCTGCGCAATGCAAAGGCATCCTGGTCGGTGCGCGAAATCGCGAACTCCGCTGCAACGTTCTCGCCGGTCTCCGGCATCGAGTCGATGCCGTACTGCTGTTTCATCAGCGGGTTGACGAAACGCCAACCGATGGTCGTGTCGAACAGCTGCTGGTTGCGGGAAAACGCGGCCTCCGGCTTGGACAGCACATAGGGCGCCCGACTCATGCTTTCGGCGCCGCCTGCGATCACGAGATCCGCCTCGCCGGCCTTGATCATCCGCGCCGCGATTGCAACCGCGTCGAGACCGGAACCGCACAAGCGGTTCACCGTGACGCCAGGAACCGTAACCGGCAGGCCCGCGAGCAACGCCGCCATGCGCGCGAGATTGCGGTTGTCTTCGCCAGCCTGGTTGGCACAGCCGAGCACGACGTCGTCCACTGCCTGCCAGTTCACTGACGGGTTGCGCCTGATGAGCGCTGCGAGCGGCACGGCCGCAAGATCGTCAGTGCGTACGCCCGCCAGTACGCCGCCGTAGCGTCCGATCGGCGTGCGGATCGCGTCGCAGATCAGTGCGTCACTCATTGATCAGTCTCCCGGCGATCTGGTGGCTGCGGCCGCGGAACAGCGCCACTGCTTCGCCGCGCTGGTTAAGAACCTCAATTTCATAGATTCCGCTACGCCCGGTGCGCCAGCGCTGGTGCGCGCTCGCGGTCAGCTGATCGCCCTCCCGCGCAGGTGCCAGGAACTCGATCGCGGCGCCGGCGGCGACGGTGTTATCGCCGTGGGAATTGCAGGCAAATGCGAATGCACTGTCCGCAAGCGCAAAAACCAGCCCGCCATGGCAGATGCCGTGGCCATTGACCATGTCCGCACGCACCGGCATCGAGACGCTGGCCGTGCCAGGGCCGCAGGATTCGATGGTCATACCAAGCATCTGCGAGGCGCGGTCTCCGTCAAACAGAGCGCGCACCGCGCGCTCTGCGATTGACTGCTCGTGGGTCGCACTGCTGCCGGATGGTTTGCCGCTCATTGCAACTTCTATCGTCCCAAGAACCGGGGCGCGCGCTTTTCTGCGAATGCCGCGACGCCTTCGGCGTAGTCGGCGGTATAGCCAAGCTCG
This sequence comes from Gammaproteobacteria bacterium, assembly GCA_031403675.1. Taxonomy (GTDB): domain Bacteria; phylum Pseudomonadota; class Gammaproteobacteria; order Steroidobacterales; family Steroidobacteraceae; genus SCUD01. Next base: position 7,825 of record JANNTO010000131.1, read on the forward strand.
CGTTGCAGGTCGCGCTCGATGTCGAGTTGCTCGGGCAAGGACCGCTGCCAGGACCCAAACATCGCTTCGCGGGTACGTACGATGCCTTGGGTCGGCGCCACGGCAAGCTCTGCTGCGAGGCGATCGACGGCCGCCGGAAACTCCGCATCGCCCACGCAGCGCCAGATCAGCCCCCACTCCGCCGCTTCGGCAGCACCCAGCCGCTCGCCCAGCAGCGCAAGGCCGAGCGCGCGCGCATTGCCGACCAGGCGCGGCAGAAACCAGGTCGCGCCCGAATCGGGCACCAGCCCCAGCCGGCAGAACGCCTGGATGAAGGATGCGGAACGCGCTGCGATCACGATATCGCAGGCGAGCGCGATGCTGGCGCCGGCGCCCGCCGCGACGCCATTGACCGCCGCGATTGTCGGCATCGGCAGATTGCACAAGGCGAGCACCAGCGGCTTGTAGTTGCGCTCGATCGATTCACCGAGATCGGCGCGCGCTCCATCGGGCGCCACCTGGCGGTCGCCGAGATCCTGGCCCGCGCAGAAGCCGCGGCCCGCACCGGTCAGCACCAGCACGCGCGCACCGTCCACGGCGGACCGGGCGAGCGCGTCGCGCACTTCGGCGTGCATCTCGCCGTTGAAGCTGTTGAGACGATCGGGGCGGTTCAGGGTCAGGCGCGCGACGCGGCCTGCAACCGAATACTGGATGGTCTGGTAGTTCATTCGTCGTAACTGATCTCGAGCGCGGCGCTGGTCGGTCGCGCCTGGCAACAGAGAATATAGCCTGCATCCACCTCCCAATCCTCGAGCGCGACGTTGTGTTCCATCTGTGCGCTGCCACTGACCAGCTTCGCCCGGCAGGTCGAGCAGACCCCGGCGCGGCAGGAGAACGGCAGGTCGAGACCCGCGCGGCCGGCCGCATCGAGGATGACCTCCCCAGCCATCGCCATCGTGAACTTGCGCCGGCGGCCGTCCATGACGACCGTGATCTCGGCGCCCGCCGCTGCTGCGACAGCAGCAGGTTTTGCGGATGGCACAGGCAGCGTTGCCGGCGCTGTGGCGGCGCCGGGCGCGGCCGCGACGAAATGCTCGACATGCATGCGGCCCTGCGCACCTAGTTCCGCAAGTACACCCTGGACCGAAGCCGCCATCGTGCCCGGGCCACAAATGAAGAACTCATCGAGGTCGGCGACCCTGAGGTCGTGGCGGGCAAATTCGCGGAGCTTCGCTGCGTCGATGCGTCCGTTGAACCATTCAACCTCCTGCGGTTCACGGCTCATGACAAAACAGGCCGAGAATCTCGACAGGAAGCGATCTTTCAAAGCGAGCACATCCTCGAGGAACATGGTCCGCGCAGTGCTGGTGTTGCCATAGTAGAGCTGGAACCGGC
>JANNTO010000132.1:0-5846 GCA_031403675.1 Gammaproteobacteria bacterium
TTTCAGCTTGTTGTTGCTCATCGCGTTCAGCTCGTGATCTCTGCGAGTGTCTTGCCGCGCTTCGCCGCGATGCGGTCCGGCGTCACCATGCGTTCGAACGCATCGAACGTGGCGCGCACCACGTTGATCGGGTTGCGTGAGCCATAGCTCTTTGCGAGCACGTTGCGCACGCCGGCGCATTCAAACACCGCGCGCATGCCGCCGCCGGCGATCACGCCCGTGCCATCGGAGGCCGGCTGCATGTAGACGCGCGTGGTGCCGTGCCGGCCCTGGATCGCGTAATGCAGCGTCGCCCGTACGATCGGTACCGTCGTCATGTTCTTGCGCGCCTGCTGCATCGCCTTCGCGATTGCGGTCGGCACTTCGCGCGCCTTGCCATAGCCGAATCCAACTCGACCGGCTCCGTCGCCGACCACGGTCAGCGCCGTGAAGCCGAACTGCCTGCCACCCTTCACCACCTTGGCGGTGCGGTTGACGGCGACCAGCTTCTCGATCAGGTCGTCGCCGGACTGGGATCTTTCCACTCGTGCCATCGCGTAATCCTCAGAATCAGAACTTGAGGCCGGCTTCGCGCGCGGCCTCGGCGAGCGCCTTGACGCGCCCGTGATAACGGAAACCCGAACGGTCGAATGCCACGTCGGTGATGCCGGCGGCCTTGGCGCGCTCGGCAATCGCGCGGCCTACGGCGGCCGCAGCAGCGGCATTGCCGGTGCCCTTCAATTCCTTGGCGACCGCTTCCTGCAGCGTCGATGCCGCCACCAGCACGCGCGCGCCGTCGGGCGTTGTGACCTGGGCGTAGATGTGCCGCGGCGTGCGGTGCACTGTCAGGCGCGCCGTACCGATTTCGCGGATCTTGGCGCGGCCGCGGGTCGCGCGCCGCAGGCGCCGGTCTTTCTTGGTGAGCTGTGCCATAGCCTTACTTCTTCTTGCCTTCCTTCATGACGATCCGCTCGCCGGCATAGCGCACGCCCTTGCCTTTGTAGGGCTCCGGCGGTCGATAGCGGCGAATCTCCGCCGCAACCTGGCCGACCTTCTGGCGATCAACGCCCTTGATCAGGATCTCGGTCTGGCTCGGCGTCTCGATCGAGATGCCGTCCGGCACCGCATAACTGACCGGATGCGAAAAGCCGAGTGTCAGGTTCAGGTTCTTGCCCTGCAGCGCGGCGCGGTAGCCGACGCCGACCAGCTCGAGCTTGCGCTCGAAGCCCTTGGTGACGCCGGTGACCATGTTCGCAAGGTTCGCGCGGGTGGCACCCGCGGCCGCAATGCGATCGTTGGTCGCCTTGCCCTCAGCCACGACCACGACCAGCGTCTGTTCATGCTGCTGCACGCTCAGGCCGCTGGCGAGCGGCAGCGACAGGGAGCCCTTGGCGCCCTTCACGGTCACCGCATCCGCAGCGATCGTCGCATTGACGCCCGGCGGCAGATTGACCGGCAATTTTGCGATTCTGGACATGATCCCGCTTCCTCAGGCCACGACGCAGAGCACTTCGCCGCCCTGCCCGACACGACGCGCCTCGCGATCGGTCATCACGCCGGCCGGCGTCGAAACGATCGCGATGCCGAGACCGCCGAGCACTTTCGGCAGTTCATCTTTCGCGCGATAGGTCCGCAGGCCAGGGCGCGACACGCGCTCGAGTCGCTCGATGACCGGCTTGCCGGCGTGGTACTTGAGTGCCACAACGAGCGCCGTGCGCGCGCCATCCTTGCGCACCACGAAATCGGTGATGTAGCCCTCGTCCCTCAGCACGCGGACGATTGCTTCCTTGACGCGCGACGACTGCACGGAAACATCCACCTTGCCGGCGCTCTGGCCGTTGCGGATTCGTGTCAGGAGATCGGCGATCGGGTCACTCATGCTCATCTGTATACGCTCCTCACCAGCTCGCCTTGCGGAGTCCCGGCACATCGCCGCGCATCGTCGCCTCGCGCAGCTTGACGCGGCCGAGTCCGAACTTGCTGTAATTGCCGCGCGAACGACCGGTGATCGCACAACGGCTGCGCTTGCGCACCGGGCTCGAGTCGCGCGGCAGCTTCTGCAGCGCCTCGACCGCGGCCATGCGCTCCTCCTGCGAGGCCTTCGGATCGCGGATCTGCTCCTTGATCCGCGTGCGCCTGGCAGCGTACTTCTTCACCGTCCGGGCCCGGCGTTTTTCGCGCTCGATCATGCTGGTCTTCGCCATCGGTTACTTCCTGAACGGAAAATTAAACGCTTCGAGCAAGGCACGGCCGCGCTTGTCGTCGCCCGCGGACGTCGTGATCGTGATGTCCATGCCGCGCACCTGGTCGATCTGGTCGTAGGCGATCTCGGGGAAGATGATCTGTTCCTTGACCCCGAAACTGTAGTTGCCCTGGCCGTCGAACGAGCGCGGATTGACGCCGCGGAAGTCGCGGATACGCGGCATCGCGACATTGATCAGGCGGTCCAGGAATTCATACATGCGCGCACCGCGCAGCGTCACCATGCAGCCGACCGCCTGGTTCTCGCGAATCTTGAAGGTCGCGACGGATTTTTTCGACTTGCGCACGGACGGCTTCTGGCCGGTGATCTTGGCGAGATCGCCGGTCGCGGCGTCCATGACTTTCTTGTCGGCGACGGCTTCGCCGACACCCATGTTCACGGTGATCTTGGTGATGCGCGGCACCTGCATGTCGCTCTTGAGCCCGAGCTCGGTGCGGAGCTTGGGCCTCACGACTTCGCGAAAGTGCTTTTGCAGCCTGGCTATTGCGGCCATTTCTCCGGTCTCCACGTTCACGCGTCCACCAGCTCGCCGTTCGACTTGAAGAAGCGCACCTTGCGGCCGTCCTTGAGGCTCCGGACACCGATCCGGCCGGCCTTCTTCGTGGCCGGGTTGAGCAACGCCACATTCGATGCGTGCAGCGACGCTTCCTTCTGCACGATCGCGCCCTGCACGCCTTTTGCCGGGTTCGGCTTCTGGTGCTTCTTGATCATGTTGACGTTTTCGACCAGCACACGGCCGTTGGTCAGCACCCCCACAACGGTGCCGGTCCGGCCCTTGTCGCGGCCGGTCCTGACTACGACGGAATCGCCTTTGCGAATCTTTCTCATAAAACTTCCGGCGCCAGTGAAATGATCTTCATGAACTGCACATTGCGCAGCTCGCGGGTCACGGGCCCGAAGATGCGGGTGCCGATCGGCTCGAGCTTGGCCGTCAAGAGCACCGCGGCATTGCCGTCGAAGCGGATCAGCGAGCCGTCGGTGCGTCGCACGCCGCTTCTGGTGCGTACCACGACCGCGTCGTAGACCTCGCCCTTCTTGACCTTGCCGCGCGGAATCGCGTCCTTGATGCTCACCTTGATCAGGTCGCCGACGCCGGCATAGCGGCGCCGCGTCCCGCCCATGACCTTGATGCACATCAGCTCGCGCGCGCCGGAATTGTCCGCCGCCTGCAAGCGCGTCCTCATTTGGATCATTGTGCTGCGCTCCCGCTGCTTATTCCGCCGCCGCGCGTTCGATCACGCGCACCAGCGTCCATGCCTTGTGCCGCGACAGCGGCCGGCATTCGGAGATCGCCACGGTGTCGCCCTCGCGACATTCGTTCTTTTCGTCGTGCGCCATCAGCTTGGTCGTGCGCCGCACGTACTTGCCGTAGGTCGAATGCTTGACGAGCCGCTCGACCGCGACCGAGATGGTCTTGTTCATCTTGCTGCTGACCACGGTGCCGGTCAGCGTGCGCGCCGACTTCCCGGTGGTCTGCGTTTGTGTCTCAGCCGTCATCACGCTTTGCTCCCGATGCTTTTCTTGCGTCCGAGTTCGCCCATCACGGTCTTGACCCGCGCGATGTTCCTGCGGACCTTGCCGTGCTGATCCGGCCGCGCCGCTTGCCCGGAGGCAGAAGCCATGCGCAGGTTGAACTGCTCTTTGCGCAGCGCGACCAGTTCGTCGCGCAGCTGCGCTGCGTTCTTCTTGCGGATTTCCTTGATTGCCATCAGCGCACCTGCCGCTTGACGAAGGCCGTCGCGACCGAAAGCTTGGCCGCAGCGAGCTTGAATGCCTCGCGCGCCGTTTCCTCCGTCACGCCCTCGATCTCGAACAGCACCTTGCCCGGCGTCACTTTCGCAACCCAGTATTCGACGTTGCCCTTGCCGCTGCCCATGCGCACTTCGAGCGGCTTCTGCGTGATCGGCACGTCCGGGAACACGCGGATCCAGATCTGGCCGCCGCGCTTGACGTAGCGCGTCATGGCACGCCGTGCCGCCTCGATTTCACGCGCCGTCATGCGCGAACGGTCCATCGCCTTCAGTCCGAATTCGCCGAACGCGACCGAGCTGCCGCGGTGCGAGCTGCCGGAAAGGTTGCCCTTGAACATCTTGCGGTACTTGGTCCGCTTGGGCTGCATCATGTCGGCCGCTCCTCCGCGGGCTTGTCAGCGACTTCCTTCTCCACGCCCACGGCTGCTGCGGTCGCTTCAATCACTTCCGCTGCCACATCCTCGCGATCGAAGACCTCACCCTTGAAGACCCAGACCTTGATGCCGATGACGCCATAAGTCGTGTGTGCCTCGGCCGTACCGTAGTCGATGTCGGCGCGGAACGTGTGCAGCGGAATGCGGCCTTCGCGGGTCCATTCCGAGCGCGCAATCTCACCGCCATTCAGGCGGCCGGCGATGCGCACCTTGACGCCCAGGGCACCGCTACGCATCGTGTTGGTGACCGCACGCTTCATCGCGCGGCGGAACATCACGCGCTTTTCGATCTGCTGCGCGATGCTCTCGGCCACCAGCGTCGCGTCGAGCTCGGGCTTGCGGATCTCAGCGATGTTCAGGCGCACGTCGGCGACGGTCATCGACATCAGCTTGGCAACTTCGATGCGCAGCTTCTCGATATCCTCGCCCTTGCGGCCGATCACCACGCCCGGGCGTGCGGTGTGAATCGTGATGTTGGCCTTGCGCGCAGCACGCTCGATATGAATGCGGCTGACCGACGCTTCGGCCAGCTTCTTGCGCAGGAATTCGCGCACCCTCCAGTCGGACAGGATGAACGCCGGAAAACTCTTGGTATCGGCATACCAGCGCGACGCCCAGTCGCGCGTGATACCTAGCCGGATGCCGATCGGGTTGACCTTCTGACCCATGTACTGCTCCGTTCCCAGCTTCCTACCGGGCCTTGTCAGCCACGGTAATTTTGATATGACTCAGCCGCTTGACGATGCGGTTGCCACGGCCCTTGGCGCGTGCATGAAACCGCTTCGCAACCGGCGCCGCATCGACCTCGATGCACGAAATCTTCAGCTCATCGATGTCCGCCTCGAGGTTGTGCTCGGCATTCGCAATCGCGGACTCGAGCACCTTGCGCACGATCTTCGCGCCCTTCTTCGGCGTAAAGGCCAGCACCGCGAGCGCCTGGCCCACCGGCTGGCCGCGCACCAGGTCGGCAACCAGGCGGCACTTCTGCGGCGAAATGCGCGCGTGGCGCAATATGGCTGAAACCTGCATCGCTTACTCCGGAGTCGCCTCGACCTTCTTGGCCGATGAGTGACTCTTGAAAATCCGTGTCGGCGCGAATTCGCCGAGCTTATGGCCAACCATGTTCTCGGTGACCAGCACCGGAACGTGCTGGCGGCCGTTGTGCACCGCGATCGTCAACCCGACCATGTCGGGCAGCACCATCGAACGGCGCGACCAGGTCTTGATCGGGCGCCGGTCGTTCTTGTCGCGGGCCGTCTGTACCTTCTTCGTAAGGTGCAGATCCACAAACGGGCCCTTCTTCAGGGAACGTGACATCTCGCTTACGCTCCTTTCTTGCGCCGGCGCACGATGAATGCGACGGTGCGCTTGTTCTTGCGCGTCTTCTTGCCCTTGGTGTGCCAGCCCCACGGCGAAACC
>JANNTO010000133.1:0-10063 GCA_031403675.1 Gammaproteobacteria bacterium
CACCTGGTCGCCGGCCGCGAGACCGGACTCGACGACGCGCAGCGCCTCGATATGCGGGCCGAGCCTGAGGTCGCGGCGTTCGGCTACATTGCCCTTGCCGAGTATGTAGACGTAACGGCGGTCCTGATCGGTCAACACGGCCTGCTCATGGATCAGGAGCGCATTCGATTGCGAACCGCCGAGCAGGCGCACCCGCGCGAACAGGCCTGGCGTGAACACGCCATCTGGATTCGGCAGAACGGCGCGCGCCCGGATCGTGCCGCTGCCGGGATCGAGCGCGTTGTCGACGAAATCCATTTCTCCCTGGTGCGGGTAACCTTCCTCGTTGGCGAGGCCGACCAGCACCGGATTGCGGACCTCGCGCGAGCTTTCGCGAGTGCCGGCCCGCGCCAGCTCCTGGTAACGCAAGTAAGCGCGTTCATCGCCAGTGAATGCCACATAGACCGGATCCACCGAAACGAGTGTGGTCAGCACCGTTTCACCTTGAGCGACGACATTGCCGGGCTTGACGAGCGCAGCGCCCGAGCGGCCGGCGAATGGCGCCGTGACGCGCGTAAAAGCGAGACTCAGTTCGGCCTGTGAAACGCGGGCGCGCGCCGCGAGCAGGTCGGCATCGGCCTGTTGTGCTTCCATGCGCCGCTGGTCGAGCTCACCCTGCGAGACGGCGCGTGAAGCGATCAGGGCGTCGGCGCGGGCCAATTCCAGTTTCGCGAGCGCGACACGCGCGTCGGCACGCGCCGCATCGGCACGGGCGGCATCAGCCGCGGCCGCGTATTCACGATCGTCAATCGTGAAGAGCAAGGCGCCCTGCGCGACCAGGCCGCCCTCGCGATAGTGAATGCGCCGCAGGAGGCCGGTGACACGCGGGCGAATTTCGGCCGACTCGATCGCCTCGATGTGGCCGCTGTAGTCGTCCCATTCGGTGATCGGCTTCTGCACCACCTGCGCCACGCTGACATCCGGCGGCGGGAATTGCTGCTGGGCGTTCTCGCCGCAGGCTGAAACGAGCACGGCGGTCGCGATCATTGCGAGGATGCCGAAGCGACAATCGGCGGTCGTGTTGGGGAACGGGGACATGGGTCAGGCTTCCTTGGCGATCTTCCTGGATAGCTGTGGAGCGCCCCACTCGCGCGCAAGTTCCTCCATCAGGGCGACGAGCTTGGCGCGTGCGGCGGCGGGCATCGAATACATCTGGAACAGTTCCTGCCACATCAGGCCCTCGGCCGCGAGGTGCACGAGATGCTGGCGCAGGTCGCGATCCGTCCACTGCTTGCGGCCGAGGCGTTCGCGCAGCTCCTTGCGGCACGGATCCATCAGCGAAGGATCGAGTGTCGCGGCGGAAAGCATCCCGCACAGGAAGCGGCGGTCGGAATCACCCTGGGTCGTCAGCGTGCGGATGAAGCCGAGCAACCGGGCGGTTTCCGGGTCGCAGTCGCGGGGCGTCAGCGCGGCCTCGGCGACATCCCATTGCGCAAAATCGGCCTCCAGCAGCCCGCGCAGCAGGTCTTCCTTGGTCGGGAAGTGATAGGTGATGCCACCGCGCGTGATGCCGCTGACCTTGACTAATTCGTCGAAAGTCAGAGCGCCGGCACCGTCGTTCTCGACGATCCGCCGGGCGGCGGACAGGATTTTCGGTTTCGCGCTGGCTGGCCGGCTCATGCCTTAACTATACAAAACGTTCTGTATAGCCCGCAATCCTAAAGGGGACATCTCCTTTCAGGGGGGGGCGCATCTCTTCGCCGAAGGAGACGTCCCCTCTGAAAGGAGATGTCCCCTCTTAGAGCCAGCCGCGGCGACGGAAATAGTAATAGGGCAGCAGCGCGGAGATCACGATGAACGCGAGCGCGACCCAGTAGCCGTAAGGCTTGTCGAGCTCCGGCATGAAATGGAAGTTCATGCCGTAGATGCTCGCGATCAGGGTCGGCGGCAGGAACACGGCGGCCGCGACCGAGAAGATCTTGATGATGTTGTTCTGCTCGATATTGATCAGGCCGAGCGTGGCCTGGAGCATGAAGCTCGACTTGTTCGCGAGGAACGAGGCGTGGTCGGAGAGCGCTAGTACGTCACGCGACATGCTGCGATAGCGGGCGAGCAGGTCCTTCGGGATCGGAACCGCGGTGGATTGCTGGATGAAGGTGAGCTGGCGACCGAGTGTAACAAGGCTTTCCCTCGCCTTTGACGTGAGATCACCGTCGCGCCCTATCCTCTCCATGACGCCGCGCAGGTCGCGCGCGCGGGTGGTGCCTTTTTCGGCCGGCGCCGCGAACACACCCGCCGACAGATCGTCAAGACCCATGCCGACGCGTTCGAGCACATCGGCCGTGCGCTCGACGATTGATTCCAGCAGCCCCGCAAGGATTCCCGGTGCGTTGGTCGCCGCAGATGGATGACGCTCCGAGTACGCGATAAAGCGCCGGAACGGCAGCGGATCCACGTAACGATTGGTGATCAGCCGATTGTTTGACAGGATGAAGGTGATCGCGGCGGATTCCGGCCGATCCGTGTCGATCTTGGTGACCACCGTCGCCGTCATGTACAGGGTGCCATTTTCCTCGTAGAGGCGACTCGAAGTTTCGATCTCGCGCATTTCTTCGCGCGAGGGCACGTCGATTTTCAGCAGGCGTTCGACCGCGCGCTCCTCGGCAAGCGTCGGTTCGAGCAGATCCACCCAGACGCATTGCTCGGGAATATCCGCCGGCGGCGGATCGAGGCGATCGAGTCCCTGGCTGCCGGGTACGAAGCAGTTCAGCATGCCGGCAGTCGCTCAGGTCAGCTGGCGCCGCGTTCGCGGGCCGCGAGATCGTTGATGAGATCGAACAGCTGCTCGTGTCCTCCGGCCATCCCGGTGTCGGTCAGGTACTTGCCGTGCACGACGATCATCGGCGTGTGATCGAGCCGGTAGCGGCGCGACAGGTTCTCGGCCTGGCGCAGCTTGTTTTCAGCCGAAAACGTACGGTAATGCTTGGCGAAGTCCGCGGCAGAAACGCCATTCGACGTGAGGAATTCGCGTGCTGCTTTTTCGGTGGCCGCCGGATCCACGGCGTTGCCGCGAATGACGGTGAGCGGCCGGCCCTGGGCGTGAATGCGCCGGAATACCTCGGCATGCAACTTGTCCAGCAGGCCGAGCGACTCGATCGCGAAGAAGAGCCGTGCGTCTTCACGCGTGACCTCGTTCCAGATCACCGGCATGCGCTTGAGCTTGATGTAATCTGGCTTGGCTTTTTCCCACGCATTGAGCCGCGGCTCGAGCGCATAGCAGGCGCCACAGCCGTACCAGAATCCCTCGATCACCTCGATGCTGCCCGGCGGCGTGCTGACCGGTTGCGCAACGGGATAAGCGAGAAAGTGTTCGTTTTCCTTCCAGCGCTGCAGGTCGCCTGCGGGAGGCGCCGGTGTGTTGGCCGCAACCGCCGCGGCGATCGGAGTGGTGGTCGTAGTTGCCGCCTCGACAGTCTCGCCGTCGCTGCTGCCGGGTGGCCCGGTCAGTTCGTTGACGGGCGTGGCCGATTCCGCTGCGGAGACCGGCACCGACTGCTCGGCGGGCGGCTGCGCTTCGGGCTGCGCGGTCGGCGCGACCGGCGCCGGTTCCTTGCCACATGCTGCAAGGAACAACAGGGCCGCGAGCGCGCACACGAGAACTCTGGTCATCGGTCAATCTCCAGTAAGCGGCGGTTCAGCGCAGACCCTGCGTGTAGGAGGCGAGCGCGCGCATCTCGTCTTCTGTCAGTTTCGCCGCAACGACCTGCATGATGTCGTTTCCGGGGCTGCGGCGCTTGCCGTCGGCATAGGTTTTGAGCTGGTTGAACGTGTAGACCGCGTGCTGTGCGCGAAGTGCCGGATACCTGGCGGGTCCGTTGCCCTTGCCCTGTGGGCCGTGGCAGGCGATGCAGGCCGGAATTCCACGCTCGGAGTCCCCACCGCGATAGAGCTTCTCGCCGGCCTTCCAGTTCGACGGGTCGGCCTCGAGTCCGGCCGGGGCCTGGCGCGCAAAATGAGCGCCAAGGTCCTGCATGTCCGCATCCGACAGCGCCATGGCCATTGGCATCATGAGTGTGTTGTCGCGCACGCCCTGCTTGAAGAGCGCGAGCTGCGCGGCGATATAACTTTCATGCTGGCCGGCCAGATTCGGCCATTCTGGGTTGATGCTGCTGCCGGTCATGCCGTGGCAGGCACCGCAAATCGCAGCTTTCTGCGCTCCGGCTGCGGCATCGCCGGCGGACGCCGCACCCGAAACGGCGGCGCAGACCAGAACGGTTCCGACCCATGCAAACTTCATAATTGATCCAACTGGTAGACTGGCTGACGGGCCCGGAATTATACGCAAGGCACCGGTGCTGCCGTCCACCTGCGATGTCGAAATACCCCGGGGTCCGATTCCTGAAAAGCGCCGATTCGGCCGCCGCATGCGGCGACGATTCCGGCGCGGAAGTAGCCTTTGCGGGACGCTCGAACAGCGGCAAATCGAGCGCGCTCAATGCCATCGTCCGGCGCAATGACCTGGCCCGCACCAGCAAGACGCCGGGCCGCACGCAACTCGTGAATTTGTTCGAAATCGTGCCGGGCCGGCGCCTGGTGGACCTGCCGGGCTATGGATATGCACGGGTGCCGCCCGCAATGCGCGCCGAATGGCGCCGCCTGATGGAAGCCTATTTCACGGCCCGCGAGTCGCTGGCCGGGCTTTTCATCGTCGTGGACGCGCGCCGCGGCTTCGGCGCAAGCGACCAGACCATGCTCGAATATGCTGAGGCCCGCGGCCGCCCGGTGCATGTACTGCTGACCAAGTCCGACAAGCTCAGCCGCAATGAGGCGCGAAACACGCTGCAAAATGCCCGCGCGCTGCTCGGCGACCGCGCCAGCGTGCAGTTGTTTTCGGCCGAATCGGGCGAGGGCGTGGATGCAGCGCAGGGGGCGCTCGAAGCGCTGTTGTCGGGCCGCAAATAAGAAAACGCCCGGCGATCCGTTAGGACCGCCGGGCTGATACCCGGCTCGGGGATGCAGTCCGGGCGGCCCGCTCAGGGAGGGAAGCGGGGAGCGTCTCACGGCGCTCGAAAACTTAGATGGGGACACTTAAGACAAGTTCCAGACCCACGCACCACCTTGATTAAGATGGGTTTTCTAGTGGGCGTCGTCCCAGTTTGGCCCCGTGCCCGTATCCACTTTGAGCGCGACCGACAATTCCGCCGCGCCGCTCATGATCTCGACGACCTTGCGACGCACCGGTTCGACCGCCGAGGTCGCGACTTCGAGCACCAGCTCGTCGTGGACCTGCATGACCAGGTTGGCCGCGACTTTCGAGGTGTGCAGCCACTCGTGCACGCGGATCATCGCGCGCTTGATGATGTCGGCCGCGGTGCCCTGCATCGGCGCGTTGATCGCGCTGCGCTCCGCGTACTGCTGGAGATTGCGGTCGCGCGAGCGGATGTCCGGCAGGTACAGCCGCCGGCCGAATACCGTTTCGACGAAGCCGCGTGCGCGGGCTTCAGCGCGCGTGCGTTCCATGTAATCGCGCACGCCGGGGTAACGACCGAAGTAACGCCCGACATAATCCTGCGCGGCTGATCGATCGATGCCGAGCTGGCGCGCGAGCCCGAACGCCGACATGCCGTATATCAACCCGAAGTTGATCGCCTTGGCGGCGCGGCGCTGGTCGTTTGTGACCTTCTCGGGCGCGATGTCGAATACTTCCGCAGCAGTTGCGCGATGGATGTCACCTTCCGCGGCGAACGCGCGCCTGAGGCTCTCGTCGCCCGACAGGTGCGCCATGATGCGCAGCTCGATCTGCGAATAGTCCGCCGACAGCAACACATGGCCTTGCGGCGCGACGAAGGCCTGGCGGATGCGACGCCCCTCAGGCGTGCGGATCGGGATGTTCTGGAGATTCGGGTCGCTGGATGACAGTCGCCCGGTCACGGCCACGGCCTGGTGATAGGAGGTGTGCACGCGGCCTGTGTCTTCGTCGATCTGTCCCGGCAATTTCTCCGTGTAGGTCGAGCGCAGCTTCGCGAGTCCGCGGTATTCGAGGATGATCCGCGGCAACAGGTATTTTTCCGCGAGTTCCTCGAGCACGTCCTCGGAGGTCGAGGGCTGGCCGGTGCGGGTCTTGGCGCCGACCGGCAGGCCCTGCTTGGTGAACAGGATTTCCTGCAGTTGCTTCGGTGAATCGAGGTTGAAGGGCTGCTCGGCGGTACGGTGTGCATCGGCCTCGAGTTCGGCGAGCCGCTTGGCGAGCTCGCCGCTCTGCTTGCGCAGCAGGTTGCGATCCACCAGTACGCCGCGATGTTCCATTTCGAGCAACACCGGCACCAGCGGTTGCTCGATCTCTTCGTATACCTTCAGGAGCCCTGGCTCCTTCTGCAGCGCGGAATGCAGCGTGCGGTGGAGCTGCAGCGTGACGTCGGCGTCCTCGGCGGCGTATTCCGACGCCTGTTCGAGCGCGACCTGGTTGAAGGTGATCTGCTTCGCGCCCTTGCCGGCGACATCCTCGTACTTGATGGTGTCCACGCCGAGATAGAGCTTCGCGCAGGAATCCATGTCGTGGCGCGTCGCGGTCGAGTTCAGCACATACGACTCGAGCATCGAGTCGTAGCGCATTCCGGCCAGGTTGATGCCATGATTCTTGAGCACGTGCGCGTCGTACTTCAGGTGATGGCCGACCTTGGGGCGATCGGCGTCCTGCAGCAGCGGCTTCAGCTTCGCCAGCGTTTTCTTGCGGTCGAGCTGGTCCGGCGCACCCGGATAATCGTGGGCGAGCGGAAGATAAGCGGCATGGCCGGGCTCAACACAGAACGACATGCCAACGATCTCCGCTTGCATGTAATCCAGGCTCGTTGTTTCCGTATCGAACGCGAACAACGGCGCTTTCTCGAGTCTTGCTATCCAGTCGGCGAGCTCCTGATTTGTGGTAATCGTCTCGTACCTGCGCGCAGGCGTAGGCGGGCGGGACCCGGCGAGCGAGCGCGTAAGTTCCGGCGGCGCGAGCGAGCCGGGGTCGCGCCCGACTTCCGCCTGCGCGCTGGCACCAGTCAATTGCCGCAGCAACGAGTTCATTTCCAGGCGCTTGTATAGCGTGGTCAACGTGTCGATGTCGGGAGGCTTACGCGTCAGTTCCGCGGGCTTGAGCGGCAAATCGACATCGCAGCGGATGGTCGCGAGTTTGCGCGACAACTCCAGCGTTGCGAGGTTTTCGCGCAGGCTCTCGCCGACTTTGCCCTGAATGTCCTGGGCGTGGGCGACGATCGCATCGAGAGAACCGTGCTCGTTCAGCCATTTCGCAGCGGTTTTCGGGCCGACCTTCGGCACGCCCGGGATGTTGTCGGAGCTGTCGCCGACCAGTGCCAGGTAATCGACGATCTGCTCCGGCAGCACGTCGAACTTCAGCTTGACGCCGGCGCGGTCGAGCTCGGTGCCGATCACGTCGTCGGCCTCGACGCCCTGGATCCGGAGCAGCGGCAGGCCAAGCGCGGGAATCGCTTCGATCAGCGGCGCGATCTGCGAGCGCAGATCGTCCGGCATTGGCGGGCGGTGCGCCTTGTATTCCTCGAAGAGGTCGTCGCGAAAGGTGCGACCGGGAGCGTCCATGACGACCGCGATCAGTTCCGGGTTCTCGTCCTTGAGGAGCCGGTTCAACATGTTCAGCACGCCCAGCACGGCGCCGGTCGGCATACCCGTGGACGTGGTAAGCGGTGGCAACGCAAAGAATGCGCGATACAGGTAGGACGAGCCGTCCACCAGCCAGAGCTTGCCGGGCTTGCTCATGACGATCAGCGACCCTGCGGTCGGGCGCTCTTCGGGTCCTCGTCTTCTGCTTTGGGTGCGGGTGCGGGTGCCGGTGTCGGTGCGGTTGTTGCCGGAGTGCGGATCTCGACCGGGGTCCGCACACCCTCGTCCGGCAGGTACAGCGCACCGGTCTGCCCGCAGGCGGACAGGGCGGCGATGGCAGCAGCGATCAGGAGCAGGACTGGGTGCCTCGCGCGCATCGCGGCAGTATAGGCCAGCATCAACGGGGCTGGCGCTCGATCACCGCGATGGTCAGGCGCGACACGCAGATGAGCCGTTGATTGTCGTCGGTGATGTCGATGTTCCAGACCTGGCTGCGACGGCCCAGGTGAACTGGCTTCGCGCGTCCGAGCACATGGCCGCTGATTGCAGGGCGCAGATGATTCGCATTGATTTCCTGGCCGACGATCTGGAACCGCTCGCGATCCACGCACATCGAGCCGCCGATGCTGCCGAGTGTTTCCGCGAGCGCGACCGAGGCGCCGCCATGCAGGATCCGGTCCGGCTGCACGGTGCGGTGATCGACAGGCATTCGCGCCTCCACGAAATCCGGCCCGATCTTCATGAACTCGATGCCAAGATGCTGACCGAGCGTGCCTTGCTCGAACTTGCGGATCTCATCGAGCGTGAATTCCCGGAACCAGATACTCATGGCTGCTCGTCCTCGTTTCAGTTAGTGTAACCGCCGCGCGGCATGCGCCGGAAACCCGATGAATGAAGGATATGCCGTCCCCGCCGCCCCCCGGCCGACCGTCGCGGTCGCAGGCAGCACATTGCGCTTCCCGGTGCGACGCATCTTCTGTGTCGGGCGCAACTACCCGGAACACTCCCGCGAAATGGGTTCTCTCGACCTGCGTGCGCCGCCATTTTTTTTCACCAAGCCTGCCGATGCCGTGGTTGAGAGCGGCAGCGTAGTGCCATATCCATCGCGTACCACCAACCTGCACCACGAGATCGAGTTGGTCGTTGCGCTCGGCGCCGGCGGCTGCAATGTGGCGGTGGATGCCGCGCCGGACCTGATCTACGGATACACAGTGGGCATCGACCTGACGCGCCGCGACGTGCAGGCCGCGGTGAAGGAACAGGGCAAGCCATGGGATGCGGCCAAGGGCTTCGATCACTCGGCGCCGATTGCGCCGATCTTGCCTGCGGCCGGCAGGGCGTATCCTGCCAAGGGCCGCATCTGGCTCGAGGTCAATGATGAGCTTCGACAGAATGCCGATATCGCGGAGATGATCTGGAGCGTGCCAGAGATCCTCGCCGAGCTTTCGACCTGGTTTGAACTGAAAGCGGGCGATTTGATCTTCACCGGCACGCCGGCCGGCGTCGGTCCGCTGCAGCCGGGCGACCGCCTTCGTGGCGGCGTGGACGGTGTCGGCGTACTGACGTTTGCAATGGCGGTGCGATGAAACTCTTTTCCTACTACCGCAGTTCTGCCGCGTGGCGGGTGCGCATCGCGCTCTCGTACAAGGGCATCCCGCACGGCACGGTGCCCGTGCACCTGACGCGTGACGGTGGCCAGCAGCACAACGAGTCCTATCGCGAGTTGAATCCGCAGGGCCTGGTGCCCGCGCTCGCCGACGACGACCGCGTGTTCAGCCAGTCGCTCGCGATCATCGAGTACCTGGAAGAAACCCATCCCGATCCGCCGTTGTTGCCGCCGGATTTTGCGGGTCGCGCGATTGTGCGAGGCATGGCGTTCGGTGTCGCCTGCGATATCCATCCGTTGCAGAACCTGCGCGTGCTGAACTATCTGCGCGGGCCGCTCGGCCAGGCGGATGGTCCCGTTGCGGAATGGGTGCGGCACTGGATCGGGCAGGGCTTCCGCTCACTCGAGGAATTGGCGCGCCGTCATGGCGACGGCACGCATTATCTATACGGCGATGGCGTCACGATGGCGGACTGCTGCCTGGTGCCGCAGGTGTTCAACGCACGGCGCTATTTTCTGGACCTGGCCCCATTTCCGGCGCTGGTCGCTATCGATGCGCACCTGATGACACTGCCGGCATTCTCGACCACCCGACCCGAAGCCCAGGCGGACGCCGAATGACCGACCAACGCGACAGCAAGCCCACCGATCCGATGGCCGGAATCCACTGGGATCTCGACCGCTCGATCAGCTACAGCCAGTACCTGCAACTGGAGAAGGTACTGACGGCGCAGAAGCTGCTATCGGGGCAACACGACGAGATGCTGTTCATCGTGATCCACCAGGCGAGCGAGCTGTGGATGAAGCTCTGTCTGCATGAGCTCTCCGCGACGCGCGCGCAAATCCGCAGCGACGACC
>JANNTO010000134.1:0-2835 GCA_031403675.1 Gammaproteobacteria bacterium
CCTGCAGGGCGTCCCAGAGACGCGCTGCCTCGGCATCGCCGGCCGGGTCCGGACGGCCCTCCAGAACGCGCGGTAGCGGGTTGTGGCGATCCGTATACAGGAACCGTAGATGACGGCCGTCAGGGTCCGGGACCGCGGCCAGCAGCGAGCGCGACGAAATGGCGGCGCGCTGCTTGCGGGCCAGCAGGATCGGGAGCTTGTCCTGGCGCAGTTGCATCCAGCCGCTGACCGGGTCGAGTTCGTAGAAAACGGCGGCCTCATCGATGATGCCGGAGGCCTCGTAGCGGCCGGCCAGCGTCGAAGCCGTGTTGAAATCGGTTTCGGTGAAGCGCACCCGCGTTGCGAGCCGGGACGCCCGCTGCGGCACGGCGAGGAACGGCAACAGCGAAATGCCATCCACGCCCTCAGACTGCCGGCCGGTCGCGAATTCCTCGAGCGTCGGCCGCAGGTCCTCAAGCGACACCGGCCAGTCGTAGGAGCCCGGCGATCCTGGCAGGGTCGCGCGGCCGTAAGCACGCATGGCGAGCAGCACGCGGTACTGATGCGGGCTCATCACGCTCGTGCCATGACCCCACAGCGAATCCCAGATCTCGCGGCTGCTGCCGGTCTTGCGCAACATCGAATCGGAATCGGTACCGAGCGCCTCGCCGTGATCCGACAACACGACGACAATCGCATTGTCGAGTACGCCCTTCTGTTCCAAAACGCCCAGGACTTGCTGGAACTGGCGATCGACTGCTGCGACGGCCCGGCGATAGGCGGGACGAAACTGCTGTGGCGTCGTCGGTCGCGCGTGGCCTGCCCAGTTGTACGGCCAGTGCGACAGCGTCAGGTGGACGGCCAGGAAAGTCGGACGGTCGATTGCGATCTCGTGCTCCAGCCGATCGACGAAATCCTCCGGCTCATAGGTCGCGTGTGCGGCGCGGTTGGCGTGATTTGCCGGGAACAGCCACCGGCCGACCGCGCTCGTCGCCAGCAGGTTCACAAGCGGCATATCGCCGGCGTAGCCCAGCAGGAAATCGCCGGCGCCGATCGGCGGCGTGACCAGCTGATCGAAGCCGAAGGTCTGGTCAATGTTCGCGAATCGTACTTCGTCGGTCGCGTAGATAGTCCGGTAGCCGCGACTCTGCAGCACGTCCGGCAGCGTGATGCCGTCCTCGACCATCGAGCGCGGCATCAGGTTGTAACGCGCATGGGTCGAGACTGGGTGCCGTCCGGTCAGGATCGATACCCAGGACCCATAAGTGCGTGCGAGCGGGGTGGTCGTATCGCTGAAGCGATGTGCCGCAGACAGGTAATTGTCGATGTGCGGCGTCAGCGCGGCGCCACTGCGGGATTCGGTCAGGTCGGCACGCAGCGAATCAAGGCCGATGATCACGATGTGAGGCGAGGTCGCAACCAGACCTTTTTTTGACAGCCCCGCGGTTGCGAGCGGCAGTGTCACGCCCACCAGCAGGGCGATGGCGGTAGCGGCAATGCCAATGGCTGGCACCGACGTCATGGTACGAAAGTGGCGCGCGGCACGAATCAGCAGGAATACCAGCAGCAGGCCGGTCGACAGGAGCATCAGGGGCGCAACCCGGAAGCCCAGGATTTCGGCAAGGAACATCGAGTCCGGGCTCGCAAATCGCGAGCTGGGATGCCAGGTCACGTTAGCGGCCATGGCCAGGCCGACCAGCCACACCAACCAGCCGGCCACCAGCCAGCCGCGCCGTGCGGGGGGCGGGCCATTCGATGCCGCTTCGGTCAGCCGTGCCAGCGCCAATGCGAGCAGCCCGAACAGTGCGTGGGTCACGAGCAGCGCTGCGCCAAAATAGAGCAGTTGTCGCTGCAGCACCGCACCGAGCGACTGTTGCACGCTCATGGAAGCGGTGATGCGGTCATTCGGCAGGACCAGCGCGAGTTCGCGCCACACCCACCAGAGGCAGAGCGCAAGGAACGCAAGTGCCAGCGCCTGGCTCAATGCCAGGCCCGACCCGCGATTTTTGCGGTGTTCACTCATGCGCGTGACGAAGAAAAAGCAAGGCCCCTGCGGACAGGGGCCTTGCGGGTCCGGACAATCACCGGTCCATTCATCAGCAAACAGCGATCAGGAGCTGCCGCCGAAGTTGGTGCGGCATGAAGCCGGCATGTGCTTGTCGCTCAAGTCGGTCGCAACAACAACGGAGTCAATGCCGGTCCCCGCTAATGCACCCGAGTTGATGTACGAGCCTGCGGGCGGGTTCGAAAGACCGCATTGCCATACAACGTCGCCGTTATCGTTGGTGTACGGCTGGATCGCCAGCGTCTGGCCGTCAATCTTCGAGTTGGCATCCTTACCGTACACAATGACGATGGTGCCGGTCGAAACGTCGATTGACTCGACGTAGCGGCCCGCCTTGTCACCAAGCACTGCTGAACCGAGGCCCGCCTCTTGGAGATTCAACGGCCAGTCGCCGGTCTGCGCTGTGTACTCGGCAACGCCGGCCTTGACGTCGGACGCCAGGGTCAGACCTTCCGAAACCTGCGCACGAATCGTGTAGTCCTGATAAGCCGGGATCGCGATCGCGGCCAGGATACCGATAATGGCCACCACGATCATCAGTTCGATGAGCGTGAAGCCCTTCTGGATAGTCCTCATTTCCTTAAACTCCTTTGACAACCAAGGGCGGCGCTCATGCGCCGATGCAATGTAGTTACAGCAAGGATCATGCCAATCCGGCGGAGTCCTGTAAGTGACGGACTTATCAGTATTTTTCGGCAACCGGCGGCCGGCCTGTCGGGCTTCGGCGACGGCGGGGCTGACGCAGTGCGTCAGGTAGTGACGCGACGCGTCAGTCCGGGGGCTATTCGATC
>JANNTO010000135.1:0-2124 GCA_031403675.1 Gammaproteobacteria bacterium
AATGTGCAGACGTTTGGCATCGAACTCAAGTTTCTGCGTGGTCACGTAGAGCGACTCGCTGACATTCAACTCCAGTTGATGCGTTATGTGCGTTTCGACGGTAAAGAACGAGCGGCCGGTGGCCCGGTAGGCCGCATCGGCGCCGAGTCGTACGAACAAGGCATCGGATGCGTCACCAAAAACCTGCAGATAGCGGGACTCGGTCATGTGACCGTTGTAGTCGATCCACTCCGGGCGCACCTGGGTTGCCAGGACTCGCGTCGGACCGGATTGATCGTGCGGCAGTTGCTGCGCCGCCTTCGATGCGTCCGCAAAGAGCCGGTCCTCGAGCGCTCGGAGCGTCGCGCCCGCGCCCACGTTGTATTGACGCAGGACCTGCTGGATCGCGACCAGGTAATCGTCGCGCAACCGCTCGAGCTCACGGATCGATCGGCCCGCTGCCTGCTGTTGCGTGCCCTCGACCATGCGGTCGATCAGTTCGTCAGTCAGTTCGGGTGCTTCGAGTTTCGTCCAGGGCCATTTCAGGCAGGGCCCGAACTGCTCCAGCATGTGACGCATGCCGGACTCGCCGCCGGCCAGGTGATAAATCAGGTTCGTTCCCATGCCCGCCCAACGCAGGCCAGGCCCATAGATGATGGATTCGTCCAGCTCACCGGTGGTTGCGACGCCCTCGTTGACCATGTGCAGAATCTCGCGCCACAAGGCCTCCTGCAGCCGGTCCGTCAGGTGTCCTGGAATTTCCTTGCGCACCCGCAGCGGATGCATGCCGATGAACCGGAAAAAATTGCTTGCGGACTCGAGCGTGGCGGCCGAGGTCCGCTCGCCGCCTACGATCTCAACCAGCGGCAGCAGATAGACCGGATTGAACGGGTGGGCGACGCAGAATCTTTCCGGTGACTGCATCGAGCGCTGCAGATCGCTCGGCATCAAACCGGAGGTGCTGGAGGCAATGATGACTTCCGGGCGCGTATGCCGGCTGATGTCCCCGAGGACCCGCTGTTTGAGAACGAGCTGTTCGGGGATATTCTCCTGGATGAAATCCGCAACGCGTGCCATCTGGACGAAATCGGTGGTAAACGACAATTGGCCCTTGGGTGGCAGCGGCGCAGTGATCAACCGCTCCAGGGCCGGCTCCGCATTTGCCACTGCCGAGCGCAGCCAGGCCTCCATTTCGGGCCTGGTGTCGACGGCAAGCACATTGACGCCGAAATGCAGCGCCCGCGCGGCCCAGCCCGCGCCGATCACACCGGTGCCCAGCAGGCCAAGGGTCTTGACGGTACTCACATGCGTGATCCTCGCGGGTCGCGGGTAATATTACGAACAAAATATAATAATCCTTCGCGCCGCAGGATGCACACGCGGCACCGGCCGGGCGATTCACACCGCGGGTGGCCTGCTGGGGCGACGGGTGCGCCGGTCCCGGTTCTCGCCGGCCGCTGCGGACGGCTTGCGCGCGGGAAGTTCGATCACCTTGCGCAGGTTCGGGTAGTCCGCGGTCTTGTGCGGGATCGACATGGCCGCGACGAAATGCTCCTGGAACCGCGGCTCGATGGCGGTCTCGATCTTTTCGACGCGGTGGACCAGCGCCTCGATCGTGGCGCGGGACCGCGAGTCGAGCAATGCAATGCGCGCGCCGGTGCCGGCCGCGTTGCCGGCCGAGGTCACGCGCGTCAGGTCGCAGTCGGGGATCATGCCGAGCACTGCGGCGTACTTGACGTCGATATGCGCGCCGAATGCTCCGGCCAGGCGGATGCGAGCGACGCTGTCGACGCCAAGCCGCTCCATCAGCAGCGTAATGCCGGCGTGCAGCGCTGCCTTGGCGAGCTGGATGGCGCGTACGTCGTTCTGCGTGATGCGAAGCTCCGGCGTGCCTTCATGCAGTACGTACGAGAAAGTGCGGTCATGTGCGACCACGCGCGGGCTGCGTGCCGCCTGCGCGCCATCGATGACGCCCTCCGGCGTGATGACGCCGGCAAGAAAGAGCTCGGCGAGCACCTCGATAATTCCGGTGCCGCATACACCGGTGACGCCGGTCTTGGCAATCGCCGCGGGGAACCCGGAATCGTCGGACCACAGGTCCGAGCCGATGACCTTGAAGCGCGGCTCGAGGGTCTCCCGGCTGAT
>JANNTO010000136.1:0-3892 GCA_031403675.1 Gammaproteobacteria bacterium
CGACGCTAAGGAGAAACACATGAGCGATTCCGATCCGCATGCCGCGACGACTCCGGCGACCACCGGCGTGAGTGCCGAAGAGAGGCAATGGCCCGATGAAGAAACCAACGCTGCCGCCCCAACCGGAGGTCAGGAGACCGCCGAGCAGCGCCGACAGGTGCGCAAACATGGCCCATTGCCTCTCTTCGGCACTCACGCCGGTGGTCGCCGGAGTCGTCGCGGCATGCGGATCGGAATCGCTCATGTGTTTCTCCTTAGCGTCGGATGACGAACCGATCGCATTCAACTTCAGGTAATGGTTTCGTGGCCTGGTCCGGGACGATGATCAGGTTATTCTTCATTCCCTTCCTCGTCCGTCCGTGTCTCGCATTCGTCATCTTTTTTGAGCGCGTCGAGCTTCTCGAATTCGGCTGCGTGCCTGTTATAGAAATCGACGTTGGCTTTCGAAATGCCGGCCGGCAGCTTGCCGCCGGGCTGGGTCAGCGCCCATGCCGCCATTCCGTTCTGAAAGATGGACAAGGTGAACACGAAGTACTCGCGCGTCGTCATCCCGGCGGACTGAATAGCCGCCTTGCCGCCGGGCACCGCATTGAATTTGGCGACTAGCTCGTCGAGCGACCGGGAATCCGAGTCCTCGTCTTCCTCGCAGTCGCTGCCCGAACGTGCCGGTAGCGCGGCGAAATTCTTCGTCGCCTGCTGGTACTTCGCCAGGCCGGCATCGGTGAGGACGTAGCTCTGGATCTCCTGGGTGTCGCGGTCCTGCGCGAATGCGGATCCAGGCACGACCGCGGCGACAGCGAAGGCAACCAACAGTGCGTTCCTCAGATAATCCACCACGTTCATGGCGAGCTCCAGTTTGTGGCCAGCAGTATCGGTGCCCTGCTAGCGGATGTGGGCGAGTATTCCATCCAGTTCGTCGAGGCTGTGATAGCTGATCACGAGCTTGCCCTTGCCGCCGGCGCCGTGCTTCAGCTCGACCGTTGCGCCAAGCTTGTCGGCCAGGTCGTTCTCGAGGCGGCTGATGTCCGGGTCCTTGGATCTTCCCCTTGAGGCGGCTTTGTCGCCCGCGGCCGCACGCGCGAGGATGCGGCGTACGAGCGCCTCGGTCTCGCGCACCGAAAGCCCCTTCTTCGCGACCAGCGCGCCGACTTCCGTGATCTGCCGGCGGTTCGCGAGCCCCAGCAGGGAGCGCGCGTGGCCCATCTCGAGCTGGCGCTGCTCGACGAGGCTTTTGATTTCATCCGGCAGTTCGAGAAGGCGCAGCAAGTTCGACACCGCGGCGCGCGAGCGGCCGACGGCTTCCGCCACCTTTTGGTGGGTCAGGTCGAATTCCGTGATCAGCCTGCTGAGGGCCAGCGCTTCTTCCAGCGGGTTCAGGTTCTCGCGCTGGATGTTCTCGATCAGGGACATCGCGACCGCGGCTTCGTCGCCCACGCGGCGCACGACCGCCGGCACGTCAACGAGACCCGCGATCTGCGCCGCGCGCCAGCGGCGTTCGCCGGCGATGATTTCGTAGCGCTGCGGTTCGCCCGGGGCCGGCGAATCGAGCGGGCGCACGACGATCGGTTGCACCACACCCTGAGCGCGGATCGAGTCGGCGAGTTCGGTGAGGGTTTCCTCGCGCATGTCCATGCGCGGCTGGTACTTGCCCTTCTGTAGCAGGTCCACCGGAACGTGGGTCAGTTGATCGCGGGCTGGCGGGATGCCCGGCATCGTACGCGGCGTCGCCTGGCCGAGCAGCGCCTCGAGCCCGCGTCCCAAACCTCGTTTCTTGTCGGTCATCGTGGTCATCCTGGTGCCCCCCCTGCCCGCCGAGTTTACCTCTAAAAGGGGACGCATCCCTTCGCGAAAGGGAGTGTCCCTATTCAAGTTGGAATGGTGAGGCGCGCAATGCAGCCGGCGTGGTCCTGGCGGTTTTGCAATGAGAGCGTGCCGCCGTGCGATTCCGCCACTTGGCGGGCGAGTACCAGTCCGATGCCGCTGCCGCCCGGCTTGGTCGTGAAGAACGGCACGAACAGGTTGTCGATGTTCGCGACCCCGGCCCCGCTGTCTTCGACCTCGAATACGACGCTGTCCTTGCCGCGTAGTGCTCTCAAATCCACCGGCGCGCCTGCGGCCGGTGTCGCCTCGACCGCATTACGGACCAGATTGATCAGCGCCTGCTGCAACTGGTCGGCGTCGGCGCGCAGGTTGAGGCCGTCGGTCGCGGCGTATTGCACGCGCCCGGACGGCTGCACCGCAGCGACTTGGCGTAGCAGTGCCGCTACATTGCAGTCTGCAAGGGTCGGCTCCGGCATGCGCGCGAGTTCGCTGTAACGCGACAGGAAACGGCGCAGGGACTCCGCGCGTTCGGCAACGAGGGCCAGGTTATGCGCGAGCTCCTCGCGCTCTGCCTTGTCCGGCGCACCGGCCGCGAGCGCGTCGCGGCTGGTCTCAATCACGGACTTAATCGGCGCCAGCGAATTGTTGAGTTCGTGCCAGATCACGCGGATCAGGCGGCGCCACGCGCGGCGCTCCTCATCGCGCAGCGCCTGGCTGAGATCGGTGACGACCAGCAGCCGGAATACCACCCCGCCCTCACGGAAGGTCTCGCGCATGACCTGCCAGCGGCCGGTGCGGCCGGGGAAGTTGTGCGACTCGCTGCTGACGCGGGCACCGTCCACCAGCCCGCTCAAGCCGGCTTCGCTGGCCGTGAGCCCGATCAGCGCATCCGGATGGCGCCGCAGCAGCTCACCCGCCGCACGGTTCGCCAGACGAATGCGTTCATCGTTATCGAACGCCAGCACCGCGACGTCGATCTCCGTCAGCACCTTATTAAGGAGTGCCGAGGCCTCCAGTGCCTCGAATCGCTGCGAACGGAGCGTCGCGCCGAGCCGGTTGGCTTCGAGGACGATGTCTCCGAGCGCATCGCCCTTCTTCGCGTAGCGACCGCGAATCGCATAGTCACCACCGCGGAGCGCCTCGAGCAAATTCGCGATCGAGCGCAGCGGTTCGATGGTCATGCGATAAACCGCGATCGCAAAACCGATCCAGATGCCGAGCAGCACGACGATGATCAGCCGGTGCACGGAATCGGCGATTGCGGCGTCCCGCAGCAGCAAGAGTGCGAGCAGTGTCGCCGGCAGGCCGCCGGCCATTGCCAGGATCACGACGCGGACCTGGAACGGCAGACTGCGCCGGCGCATTACCGGCCTGGTGTGCAGGGGTTTTCGGACTTCGGATTCCGGCGTCACGACGCGGAAGTTTGCGCGTTCGCTGCGCGCCGCGCCAGTTTAAGCGCTACAGCTCGTCCGACTTGAGACCGAGCTTCTCGAGCCGCCGGTACATCGCGCTGCGCGACAATCCCAACGCTTCTGCCGCCGCCGGCACACTGCCGCCATTGCGTTTGATCGCCGAGCGGACCAGTGCGCGCTCGGCGTCCTCGAGACTCATTTCTTCCAGCGACGGCGGACCCGCGCGACCAGGTGAGAGCCGCAGATCCGCGACGCCGACTTCAGAACCCGCCGTCAGCAGCAGGCTCCGCTCGACCACGCTGTTCAGTTCGCGCACGTTGCCCGGCCAGTTGTACTGCTGCAGCGCTGCGAGCGCCGCGGCATCGAAACCGCGCACCGAGCGACCGTACTGCGCTGCCTTGCGTTCGAGCGCAGCGGTTGCGAGCTCCAGGATTTCTTCCCGCCGCTCGCGCAGCGGCGGCAACCGGATCTCGACGGTGTTGATGCGAAACAGCAGGTCTTCGCGAAAGCGACCGTCCCTGATCATCGCCTGCAGATCGGCGTTGGTCGCCGAGGCGACGCGCACATCGGCGCGTTGCGTGCGCGACGACCCGACTCGCTCGAACTCGCCGGTCTCGAGCGAGCGCAGGAGCCTTGCCTGCTGCGCTGGCGGCACGTTG
>JANNTO010000137.1:0-12511 GCA_031403675.1 Gammaproteobacteria bacterium
ACCGCCGCACTTACCGCCATGCTGGTAATGGCCGCCGTTGCTGTAGATCGCTGCCAGTAGATGGCGCCGACGATTGGCACGAGTACCGAGCCCACCAACAAATCATAGGCAATGGTCAGCGGCTTGAACACATCGTTGAGAGCCACTGAACAGGCGAGGGCGATCACCCCCATTGCCAGAGTGCTGAGACGATCCGCGCGCAGCGTTGACCTGCCGCCTAGCCTGGGTAATACATCCTCGGCGAACGTCGTCGCGGCCGCCATCAAAGTTGCGCTGGCGGTTGACATCATCGCCGCGAGAGCCGCCGCGACCACCAGGCCGCGAATTCCACTCGGCAATATCGCTTGCACGATGCTTGTAAAAGCAGTGTTCGGGTCCGCGAGCGGCGGCAGCAGCACTTTCGCCGCCATTCCGATCAACGCACCGCAGACGCCATAGAGCACGCAATACGCGGCCGCTGCCGCGCCGGCGAAACGAGCCACATTCACACTTCTCGCCGTAAACACGCGCTGCCAGATGTCCTGGCCGATCATGATGCCGAGGAAATAGTTCAGCGTGAATCCAAGAAACATCGGCAGGCCGAGTGTTGCCAGCGAAAAATGAGTTGCCGGCAGCAGTTGCTGCATAGCGTCCCAGCCACCCGCATGCTGAATCGACATAGGGGCGAGCAGAAACATTATTCCAACCGTCATGATGAAAAACTGCACGATGTCGGTCAGCGTGATCGACCACATGCCGCCGATAACAGAATAGAGAATGACGATGCCGCCGCCGAGCAGGACCCCACTCCAGAATGGCAGCTCAAACAGGCCATGCAGAATCGTGCCGCATGCCACGATCGAGGCCACCGCGACCATGAGCGCATACGCGATCATGATGACGGCACCACCCAACCTCGAGACAGGGCTGTAGCGTCGCTCGAGCAATTCGGTCACGGTGACAAGATTCAGACGAACCAGGCGGCGCGAAAGAAACAGGCTGATGACCAGGATGCCGAGCCCCAGCAGCGTGCAAAACCACAGGCCCGACAAGCCGTAGACGTAGCCCAGCCGCACGGTCCCGACGGTCGAAGCTCCGCCGAGAACGACGGTGGACAGAGTCGCAGCGTACATTACCGGCCCGAGTCGACGGCCTGCGACCAGGTAGTCTTCACGACTGCGCGCGCGGCGCAGGCTGTACCAGCCAATCAGCACGAGGGCGAGTGCGTAGCCGAACAAAATGACGAGATCAAGCGTCATGGCGTCTGGGGGCGATATTCAACCTTCGGCAACACACAGAGCATTTCGAACAAGAGGTTTGCAGCCAATAGCGCTGTGTTGCCCGTCGTGTCATAGGGTGGGCTGACCTCCACGAGGTCGGCGCCCACCAGGTCGAGCCCGCGACATCCGCGAATGATCTCCAGCGCCTGCGGAACCGTGAGCCCGCCAATTTCCACCGTGCCGGTGCCCGGTGCAAAAGCCGGGTCGAGGCCGTCGATATCGAAGCTTAGATAAACCGGTCCTCCGCCGACTTGTGCCGTGACTTCGCGCATCAATGGCGCGAGCGACTTGTACCAGCACTCTTCGGCCTGCACGACGCGAAAGCCCTGGGCTCGAGGCCAATCGAAATCATCGGCCGCGTAACCGGTACCGCGCAGCCCGACTTGCACGACCCGCTGATTATCCAGCAGCCCTTCTTCCACGGCCCGCCGAAATGGCGTGCCATGGGTAATCTTCTCGCCGAACATTTCGTCGTTGCTATCGGCATGGGCGTCCACGTGAATGAGTCCGATCGGGCCAAATTTACGCCGCATGGCGCGCAAAATCGGCAGCACAATGGTGTGATCGCCGCCCATGGTCAACGGAATGGCGCCGGTCGCGAGCAAGGCATCGTAGTGCTGCTCGATGATGTCCATGCTCTTCAGCAGATTGAAGGTATTGATGGCGACATCGCCCACATCAGCGACCCGCAACGAATCAAACGGCGCCGCGCGGGTTGCCATGTTGTAGGGTCGCAGCATCCTGGATTCGTCCCTTATCTGGCGCGGCGCCAGCCGCGCCCCCGGCCGATTCGAGGTCCCGATGTCGAATGGCACGCCGATAAAGGCGGCATCGAGATGGTCGGCCAAGCCGCATGCTGGCAGCCGCATGAATGTGGCTGGACCCCCAAAGCGTGGCATTACGTTTCCGGACAGGGGCTGAAACAGTACTTTTTTCACTGTTGTGCGCTCCGGCGTTCAGCGTGTCATCCAATTCCCAAGCATCGGCCCGGCGTCTCTGCGAACAATACGGTAAGCCTGACCGCTACGCTAACCCCTGAATACAGGGCCGTGCGAAATCCAACTCACGACACCATGTCGTGCCTCCGATAAGAATCGGGGTACCATACGATCTGTATCGAAGCGTCGATAAGTGCCTTCGACATCCAGCAGCGGGAATACGAGGGATCGCGTCCGTGAAGCTCGAGCGGCATTTCTACCGGTTGCCCGTGCGCTTCGACGTCGAGCAGCTGCGCGCCGAAGTGGATGCGTTGCCCGCGGATGCCTGGTCGCGTCATCCGAATGAATACGAAGGCAACACGGCCGCCCGGCTCATCACGGTGCACGGTACCCAGAACGATCGGGTCGCGGGCGAGATGCAGGCGACCCCGGCGTTGCTGGCAAGTCCTTATCTGCAACAGGTGCTGGCATCTTTTGGCACGGTCTGGTCGCGTTCGCGTCTGATGCGAATTGAGGGCGGAGGTTCGGTGCCGCTGCACAGCGACATGAACTATCACTGGTTCTACCGGGTCCGGGTCCACATCCCGATCGTGACGCGCCCCGAGGTTCAA
Source organism: Gammaproteobacteria bacterium (assembly GCA_031403675.1). Taxonomy (GTDB): domain Bacteria; phylum Pseudomonadota; class Gammaproteobacteria; order Steroidobacterales; family Steroidobacteraceae; genus SCUD01. The sequence continues at coordinate 2,809 of JANNTO010000137.1, forward strand.
TTCTTCTGCGCCGATCAGGGCGTGCACATGGCCCCGGGCGAGGCGTGGATCTTCGACAACTGGCGCCAGCACAAGGTCTTGAATCCGGCGAGCGACGCGCGAATCCACCTGGTCGCCGACACGACGGGCACGTCGGCATTCTGGCGGCTTGTCGGCCAGGGGCAGACCGAGAACTTCGAACAGCCGAATCCGGGCGCGCGGCTCGTCGCTTACGATCCTTCCGCCAGGCCCAAATTGCTGATCGAGCGCTTCAACGTTGCGCCGCGGATGCCGCCCGCGGAAGTCGAACAGCTTGCTTACGATTTGCTGACCGACATTGTGCCGGCGGACGAGCGCCCGGAATCCAAGGCTGCGATCGGCCGGTTAGGCAATCTGATTGTCGATTTCTGCCACGACTGGCGCTCGCTCTGGGGCCTGTTCGAGACGGATCCAGCTGCGACCGCGCATTACCAACGTCTGGCCGGCAACCTTCGCGAGCAGATCAGCCAGTTGCCGGCCATCCACGTCAGCGGTGCAAATGCGAACGCGCAAGCGGTCCTCAATGCCCGGCTCCTCGCACAGTTGCTCGGCGGCGCCGGCACCACTGGTCGAGAGGCCGCCGAATTTAATGTCGGTGGTGTGGCGTCAGATCACCCAATGGGGGCGAAGAAGAAGCCTCCTTCACTGACCGGGCTCACCGGCTCCCTGTTCATGGACGGGTCGCTGGATGGTTTCAACGCCAGCGCCGCGCGCGATAGATTGCCGGTCATTGAACGCCCGATCATCCTGCTGAGCGCCCCCAGGGCCGGCAGCACCTTGCTGTTTGAGACGCTGACGCAGGCGGCTGGCGTCTACACGATCGGCGGCGAGAGCCACCGGCTGATTGAGAGCATCGACACGCTGCGCCCGGGCCGCGGATCCGTAACCGCCAACCGGCTGATCGGGAAGGACGCGACGCCTTCAGTGGTTGCGGAATTGCGTCATCGGTTCGCGACCGAGCTCCGCGATCGCGACGCAGCCGCACCACCGGCAGGTGCAAGTGCGCGATTGCTGGAAAAGACACCCAAGAACGCGTTGCGCCTGCCGTTCCTGCTGCAGGTCTTTCCCGACGCGCGATTCATTTTCCTGCATCGCGAGGTGCGCGCCAACCTCAGCAGCATGATGCAGGCCTGGCGTTCCGGTGGCTGGGTTACCTATCGGCGGTTGGCGGGTTGGGAAGGTCCCTGGTCGATGTTGCTGCCTCCGGGCTACGCGCAGCTGCGCGGGCGCCCGCTCGAGGAGATCGTGGCCTTTCAATGGCAGGCGGCGAACGAGACGATCCTCGATGACCTCGAGCACGTCCCCAGCGATCGCTGGACGACCGTACGCTACGAGGATCTGATTAGGGACCCCAAGTCGGAAATCGCAAGGCTGCTGGAATTCGCCGGACTCAGCATGGATCCGCGGCTCGCCGAATATCTGTCCAGGCCGCTGCCGCTCTCCCGTCACACGCAGACGGTTCCACATCCGGATAAATGGCGCCAGGATGCCGCGGAGATTGACCGGGTGTTGCCAGCGCTCAAGGCAATTGGAGCGCGGCTGCAGCCATAGGTTACTTCTCGACGATGTCGCTTTGCATCGGTCCGAGCACGGCGAGCAATTCGCCCTTTTCCTGTTCCGGAACGGCGAACTTGTCGAGCGCCTTCACGAGGTCTTCGACCAGTGCGTTGAATGCCGGCTCATCGATTCCCATGCCGGCGTGGGTGGTCTTCATGTCGCGCCCGGTATAGATTTGTGGTCCGCCGCTGGCCTGACCAATCTGATTCACCAGGTGCGCCTTGAGCGCGTCGAGGTTGGCATTCGCGAAGTATTGGTTGATCCGCGTGTCCGCACCCACGTTGGCGACGAATTCATCCACCACCGCCTTGATGGCCGCTTCGCCACCCAATCGGCCGTAGAGAGTCCGTTGGAGCGCGGCGGCCTCGGCCTGAGCTTGCGCCTCGAGCTCCGCCGCTGCTGCGGCTTCGGCTGCGGCTTTCTCCTCGGCTTCCCTCTGGCCACAGCCAGCGAGAGTCATTGCCAGGACGACGGCGGGCACGATTGCACGGATCATGGTTTTCAAATTGATTCCTTTACACGGACAAAAGATGCGCGATGCATACCGCGATCAGTGAACGACGATACTCCTGGTCCAAGCGCGGCCGCAAGTAAATGGCAAAACCACCCGCTGCCGTGCTGGAACCTGGCTGACGAGCGCCGACACCGGAGTCGTCCGGAGGTTCTGGATTGGTGGGTCGTGCTAGCATCAGGCCCGCAAGATCATGGCTGACGTCTTCATTTCTTATAGCCGCAGCGATGCGGGCATCGCCCGGATTTTTGCCGCGGCACTCGAAGCGCAAGGGCTATCGGTCTGGTGGGACGATGCGCTGTGCTCGGGCGATACCTTCGACGAAACCATTGAGCGGGCGCTCAAGCAGGCAAAAGCGGTCGTCGTTCTGTGGTCGAAGACTTCGGTCGTCTCGCGCTGGGTCCGCGCCGAAGCGACGCTGGCGGATCGCAACAATACGCTTGTGCCCGTGATGATCGAGGCGTGCGAGCGGCCCATAATATTCGAACTGACGCACGCGGCGGACCTGGCGCATTGGCAGGGCGCGTCGGATGATGTCGCGTGGCTGGCCTTCGTCGCTGATGTAAGCCGTTTCGTCGACAGAAATGCGGTACCTGAGGCAAAGCGGGCGGCGCGGAGCGAACCGGGCGCCATCGCGCAGCAGTTGACGCCCCCGAAGCCGGTCGATCCAATCCTTGCGGTGCTGCCATTCGACAATCTCTCCAGCGATCCGGAGATGCAGTTCTTCTCTGACGGCGTCAGTGAGGAGATCATTCAGCAACTTTCGCGCAGCGCGCAGATCAAGGTGATCGGGCGCACGTCAAGCTTCCAGTTTCGCGGGGATCGCAAAGCGCAAGCCGCGCCCATGTTGCGGTGCAGTCATGTGCTCGACGGCTCCATTCGTCGCGCAGCCAACCGGGTTCGGATCGCAGCGCACCTTGTTGAGGCCAAATCACAAACGACTCTGTGGTCGGACCGCTATGACCGCTGCCTCGAAGATATTTTCGCCGTCCAGGATGAAATCTCCGCGCAAATTGCCGCCGCACTCCATGGAGCCTTCACGAGCTTTTCGACCAGGGCGGTTGATCCGGCAGCCTATGACCTTTATCTGCGCGCGAGCCCAAAATCCTATTCGCCCGATGAAGCGCGGACCAATGTCGGTCTGCTGGAAGTTGCGACCCAGCGCGCGCCGCATTTCGCCGAGGCCTGGGGGCGGCTGGCCTACTTGCGAGCCTTTCTGCGGTTTTATCAACCCTTTGCTGATCGTGCGGCGTGTGCCGACCTTGTGGTGCGCGAGGCGGAGCGGGCCCAGGCCGTTGATCCCGACAACATCGACGCATTGACGGCGAAGTTCTTTTTGGTTCCTCCGTACGGGCGGTTCGCCGAGACCGACCAGATCATAGAGCGCATGCGCCGAGCATCCGGGACCAGCGATGGCCAGATGTTTATCGGTTGGCACGCCCGCGCCATCGGACGGATTCACGAAAGCGCCGAAGACACGGAGCGCATTTACCGGTTGGACCCGTTGAATCCAATGCTGGCAAATGCGGTCGCACTCGCCCGAATGGCCACGGGTCGTATCAGAGAGGCTGTATCGGTTCTCGAATACCTGATGGTGCGCGTGCCCGATATGAGCTTCCCGGTCGCGAACCTGCTGCGGGCCAAGGCTTTCCTGAAGGATTGGGCTGCGATTGACCAATTGCTGGATCCTGCGGCGGGACATCCGTTACGTGAGTTTCAAGATGGCCTGGCTTTCATCAAGGCCAAACGCGACCCCACTCCAGAGAACATTGGGGCGATCCGCAGCGCGCTCAGTGCGCATGTCAACAGGACGGGCTGCGTTGAGCTTTCGCGTCTGGTGTATGCGGCGCATTTGGGACTTGTCGACGAAGCCTACCGCGCGGCTGAGACCGCTCACCTCGGTCCGCGTGGAAACAGCGACGACATCATGGGTCCAGATGCCTACCGCACGGGGATACTGTTCTGGCTTGAAATGGCGGAACTGCGCAATGATCCGCGCTTCGCGCGCCTGTGCGCGCGGCTGGGGCTCGTGGAGTTCTGGATGGCGACCGGCAAATGGCCGGAGTGCACCGCCGAAGTTCCCTACGACTTCAAAGCCGAGTGCCAAAAAGTGCGCGATGTCCCGAAAGAAGACTTTGGGTACTGATTTTGGAGCCGCTCCTTTCCGCCTGATGAGACCGACACTCGCCGAGATCAGGCAGGCTCGCGAACGCATCGCTGGCATTGCGCTTCGCACCCCCTTGGTGCGTCTCAACGTGCCCGATGCACCGGCCGAGATCTGGCTCAAACTTGAGAACCTGCAGCCGATCGGTTCCTTCAAGATTCGCGGCGCCGCCAATGCGATGGCGCAGATCGCGCCTCTGCACCTCGCCCGTGGGGTGCTCACCGCATCGGCGGGCAACATGGCGCAGGGCGTTGCGTGGTGCGCGCGAGAGCGGGGCATCCCCTGCACGGTCATCGCACCTGACACGGCGCCAGAAACAAAACTGCAGGCGATCGAGCGGCTCGGTGGGCACGTGATCACCGTGCCGTTTGAGCGCTGGTGGCAGACATTCCAGGACCGGGCGTATCCCGGTGTGGATGGAACCTTCATTCACGCATTTGACGATCCACACGTCATGGCGGGAAACGGCACGATCGGCCTCGAGATTCTCGAGGACCTGCCGGAAGTCGAGACCGTCGTGATCCCGTGGGGCGGGGGCGGCCTGACTTGTGGAATCGCGTCGGCACTCCGCGCCTTGAAGCCGGGATGCCGGGTGTTTGCTGCCGAAGTGGAGACCGCAGCGCCACTTGCGCCCTCGCTTGCCGCGGGATCGCCGCAGGTCGTCAACTACCAGCCGTCGTTTGTCGACGGCATCGGCAGCAGGACGGTCTTTCCAAACATGTTCGAGCGTGCCCGGTCGCTGATCGACGGCGCGCTGGTCGTGAGTTTGCAGGAAGTTGGCGCTGCACTCGCGCTGATGGTGCAACGCAATAGCGTCGTCGCCGAGGGTGCCGGTGCCAGTGCGCTCGCCTGCGCGCTTGCGGGTCAGGCGGGCAGCGGCAAGATCGTGTGCGTAGTCTCCGGCGGCAACATCGACCTCAACAAGCTATGCGCCGTATTGGGTGGCACGATTCCCTCATGACCGTGCTATGGCGAAACCGAATGAGCGTATGATTTGGATCCCGTCAAAACAGGGAGAATCATGATGTCCAGGCAAGTATTTCTAGTCGCGGCGGGTCTGTTGGTGCTGGCCGGATGTGCAGCTCCGGCGCCACCCGATTACGCGGCCCAGTATCAACCTGCGGTTGATGCGTATATCGATGGCTGGAGCAGCGGAAATGTCGACGGCCTCGATGCGGCCTTTGCAGAAGATGCCCAGCGAAGCTCGTCCGGTGGCATGAATTCGGATGGCCTTGCCGCGCTCAAGAACTTGATGACTGAATTCCGCACCGCCTATCCTGATGCGAAAGTGGTGCTGGACGAGAGTTATTATCTTGACGGCCAGTCGTTCCATCTGTGGACGTTCACCGGTACTAACACCGGCCCCGGCCCCGGCGCGCTGACGCCAACCGGCAAGAACGTCAAAGTGTCGGGATCGACCCGCATGCGCCACAAAGACGGCAAGATCGTGGAGGAACTGGTGTACTTCGACGCGCTGGATATGCAAACGCAGCTCGGGTATACGCTGACCGCCCCGGCACCTGCCGAGGCGACCGCCGCGCAGTAATCCGTGCGTCTGATCCGAGTCCTCTGAAGCCCCGGCCTTGCGCCGGGGTTTCTTTTTCGCCATCCGGTTCCGCTAGCATCCATATATGCGGGGGCCGCGAACGGCCAGGGTGACACTGATGCCACACGTGCTTCGACTGGGGATCGTAACCTTTGCATTGTTGCTCGGCGCGGCAAACGCATTGGCCGCCACGCAATTCAACCTCAGCTTTCCGGCCGAAATGAGCGGTGAGCGACTCACCGGACGGCTGCTGCTGATCGTCGCGCCGGCCGGCGAGCAGGAACCGCGACTGATGGTCAACTGGGACCAGGACGCCGTGCCGTTCTTCGGCATCGACGTCGCAAACTGGAAGGCCGGCGAGAAGCGCGTGGTCGACGGCAAGTCATTCGGATTCCCGATCCGCTCGCTCGACGATCTGCCGGCCGGCGAGTACCGGGTGCAGGCCGTGCTCAATCGCTACGAGACCTTTGTTCGCGGCGACGGCCAGCGCCTCGAGCTGGCGCCGGATCAGGGCGAAGGCCAGGCCTGGAACCGCAAGCCCGGTAACCTGTATTCCAGGCCGCTGGCACTTCGCATCGATGGCAGGCGCGGCGGCCGGTTCTCGATCGTGCTCGACCAGAAGATCCTGCCGGTGGAGTCATTCGAGAAGAAGGAAACTCCGTTGGTCCGCTACCTGCGCATCCGCAGCGAGCGGCTTTCGAAATTCTGGGGTCGCGAAATCTATCTGGGCGCCTGGGTGCGCCTGCCGTGGGGATTTGATACCCACCCGAATGCGCGCTATCCGCTGGTCATCGAGCACGGACATTTCCCGTCCGAGCCATCTGGTTTCCGCGCGACGCCGCCGGATCCGGATCTGAAGCCCGAGTACAGCAAGCGTTTCCAGCTTGAGGGCTACAACCGGATTCAGCAGGAGTACGCGTGGCAAGCGCACCAGGACTGGATCACCGCCGGATTCCCGCGCGTGTTGCTGGTCGAAATCCAGCACCCGACACCGTTCTATGACGATTCGTATGCAGTCAATTCCGCCAACAATGGCCCGTATGGCGATGCGATCCAGTACGAACTGATTCCGGAAATCGAGAAGCGTTTTCGTGGCCTCGGCACCGGCTGGTCGCGATTCGTCTACGGCGGTTCGACCGGCGGCTGGGAAGCGATGGCCGTGCAGATGTTCTATCCGGATGAATACAACGGCGCCTGGATCGCCTGTCCGGACCCGATCGACTTCCGCCATTACGAGCTGGTCAACATTTACCAGGACAAGAACGCCTATTACCTGCCAAATCCGTACAAGCGCACCTTGCGTGCTGCGAGTCGCAACTGGCTCGGACAGGTGGACTCGACGGTCCAGGAACAGAATCTCTACGAACTGGCGCTCGGCACCAAGGGCCGCTCCGGCGATCAATGGGATGCCTGGGAGTCGGTCTATTCGCCGGTGGGACCGGATGGCTATCCGCGCCGCATCTGGGATCGCCTGAGTGGTGAAATCGATCCGATCACCGCCGCTTACTGGCGCGAGCACTACGACCTCGGCCACATCCTGCGCCGCGACTGGGCGACACTTGGCCCGAAACTGCGCGGAAAACTGCGCATCTATACCGGCGACATGGACAACTATTTTCTCAACAATGCCGTCTATGCGGTCGAGGAATTCCTGAAGACCGCAGATCCGCCGGCGGATGCCGTCGTCGAGTATGGCGATCGCCACGAACACTGCTGGAATGGCGACCAGACACGCGCGAACGCCTACTCGAGATTGCGTTACCCGCAGATGGTGCTGCCTTGGGTCGTCGAGCGTATCCTCGATACGGCGCCGCCGGATGCGGATGTCGACAGCTGGAGGTACTGAGATGAGAGTTGCCGTACTTCGCCTGGTGCTGGCCGCAGCAGTCACGTTGCTTCTCGCGGCGTGTGCAACCAACCCCGTGACCGGCAAGCAGGAGTTGATGCTGGTCGGTGAAGGCACCGAGCTGCAGATCGGCCAGAAGAATTTCGCACCGATGCGCCAGGCGGAAGGCGGGGACTATGCAATGGACCCCGGCCTGACCAGTTACGTGCAGCAGGTCGGGCAGCGGCTCGCCGCGGTCAGCGATCGCAAGCTGCCGTATGAATTCGTGGTGCTGAACAATTCGATTCCGAATGCCTGGGCGCTGCCCGGGGGCAAGATCGCCGTCAATCGCGGCTTGCTGACCCAATTGAAGTCCGAATCGGAACTGGCGGCCGTACTCGGCCATGAGATTGTGCATGCGGCCGCGCGCCATTCGGCGCAGCAGATGAGCCGCGGCATGTTGCTGCAGGGTGGGTTGCTCGCGGCGCAGGTCGCGACGAGCGACAGCGATTACGGCAGCCTGTATTCGGCGGGCGCCGGTATTGCCGCGCAGTTGCTGATGCAGCGCTATGGCCGCGAGGCCGAGCTTGAGTCGGACCGCTACGGCATCGACTACATGACGCGCGCCGGCTACTCGCCCCAGGGTGCGGTCAGCCTGCAGGAAACCTTCTTGCGCATGAAGGACCGCAAGGACAGCGGCTGGCTCGCGGGATTGTTTGCGAGTCATCCGCCGTCTCAAGAGCGGCTCGATGCAAATCGCAAGAAAGTATCGGCATTGCCGCAGGGCGGCGATATGGGCATCGATCGATACACCGTAGCGATGGCGGCGACCATGCGCGCGAAGCCGGCCTACGACGCCTACGATGAAGGCCGCAAGGCGCTGGCCGGCAAGAAGGCCGATGTCGCGCTCGCGAAGGCGCTGCAGGCGATTAAGCAGCTGCCTGGCGAGGCCCATTTCTACGCACTGAAGGGCGACGCGTATCTGGTACAGAAGAACAATAGCGCTGCAACCCAGGCATACACCGATGCCATCTCGCGGAATGACGGCTTCTTCTATTACCACCTGCAGCGCGGCCTGATCGCCGAGCGCGAACGAAACGACGCGGCGGCGCGTGCCGACCTCGAAACCAGCATCAAGTTGTTGCCGACCGGGCCGGCTTACTATTCGCTTGGCAATATTGCATTGCGTGCGCGCCAGTTCGATTCGGCGAAGCAGTATTTCGCCGCCGCGGCCGGAGCGCAGGGCGAGGTCGGGGCGGCGGCCACGCTTTCGCTGCTGCGACTCGACCTGCCGGACAACCCGGAGAAATACCTGCGCAAGCAAGCGGCCCTGGATCAGAACGGCATGCTGATGGTCGCGATCGGCAATCCGACCCAGGTGCCGGTGACCGGACTTTCATTCCATGTGCAATACGTCGATGCCGCCGGCCGCACGCGCGAGCTGCAACGCAATTTGGGCGGAACGCTGGCAGCCGGCCAGCAGACCCAGGTCGCAAGCGGTCTGGGCCCGTTCCAGAACGCCAACCAATACCGGGTCACGATCACGGCCGCGCGCGTCGTCGAATAGCAACCGGCCGGCGGTTCAGCAGCCGAGGTGCCGCAACAGCTGTGGATGGCGCAGCAGTTGCTGCTGGAAACCGCGTTCGCTTCGACCTGCCTTGGCAATGATCAGATGCAACAGCCGCCGGCGCTCGGCCGCGGTCCAGCGACCGCGTGCCGTCAAGGCGGGTACCAGGCCCGCCCAGCGGGCCAGCATTGCGCGGGAATTCGCGTCGAGACGAGTGCTCTTCGTCGCTCCGAGACGTTGCAACGCCGCCGCGGTCGCCACTGCGCGACGATTCGCGGTTGTAGCCTGGCGGAAGCGGCGTGTGGCCTCGGTGGAGACCGCAAGCCAGTCATGGATGCGCGGTAATCGCGCCGGTTGCGAAGGATCCAGCGCAAAAAACATGTGGGAGCGTGCCAGCGCCCGGAGCGTGGCCGGCTTGCTGCGATAGCGCGGGTTGGCTGTGCGTCGGGCGATCTCGCGGGCCGCAATACGCCGGGCGGGCGCAGCGCTCGGGCGAAAGCCAAAGCGTTGATAGA
>JANNTO010000138.1:0-26785 GCA_031403675.1 Gammaproteobacteria bacterium
GCTTGTACCAGGCGCGCGCGGTGTCGGTGCGATAAGCGATCGTCGTCAGATCGACCTGGTCATTGAAATGGATGCGGTGGGTTGCCTGCATCGTGTCGTGCTCGACATCGAGGTGGTCCAGCTGACTGGCGCGATAGCGCCGATACGGATCGGCCTGGAAGTCTCCGAGCGTGAGTCCGAGGTAGGTCTCATTCGAATCTTCCTCGGAGTGCTGGAACTTGAACCCGAGCGACTGCGAAAAATCGTCGTCGTCGCCGGAATTCAGCGCGAACTTGGCGACGTAATCCTCGATGCGAAATCCAGTGTCGCCGCCGGAGTCGAGGTGCTTGAAGCCGTCGGATTGCTCCTGCAACGTCTCGAAGCTCATGCCGAGGTCCCAGCCGCCAACGTCCACCCAGCCACCGGCGATGCCGTGACCGCGCAAGCTCCCATGTTCACCGCCAAACAGGTCGAGCTTGCCTTCGAGACCGGAGCCGGGCGTGCCGGGGATCGGCGATGAAAACAGACCGATCGCTCCGGCAACCGTCTGTGGGCCGTACTTGATCGCGGCCGGGCCCTTGCTGACTTCGATGCCGCTCATGCGCTGCGGGCGCGGAAAGTAATACGCGCTGGGAGCCGAGTAGGGCGCGGGCGCGATCGGCGCGCCGTCTTCCATCACGGCAATCTTCGAATTGCGGTCGGTGCCCGAGCCGCGGATGCCGATGTTCGGCCGGATGCCGAAGCCTTCTTCCTCGACGATGTTGAGGCCCGGCACCTGGCGCAGCACCCGGTTCACGTCGCCATGGGAATGCTGCTCAAGCACGGAGGCATCGAGAAAATGCACCGAACCTGCGGTCTCACGCGCCTGCGCGCGCGTTGCCGTGACGACCACGCGATCGAGGATCGACGGTTCGGTCAGCGGTGCGGTTTCAGCGCCCGCGGCGCTTGCCAGGGCGGTGGCCACTGCGGCGCATAGCAGCCGGGTCTTGGCGGGCTTCATGTGCGCCATTATAAATGAGAATGATTCGCATTACCATATGGGAGTAATAAGAATAAAGATAACTAGATCAATACCTTATGTATTAAATCCGGCGCGACGCGTGGTCAGCGTGGTTCCTGCAGCAGCGCATCGACGAGTGCGGTCAGCTCGCGATTCTGTGCTTCGAAATGCGCCCCGGTGGCGGGGCCACTGAAGCCGGTATGAATGGTGCGCACCAGGCCCTTCCGGTCGATCGCGAACAGCGTCGGATAGGCGCGCAACGCCGCCAGCTGCGGCAGTTTCTTCAGCACATCATCATCGCTCGTCGTGCCAGCGATCAGCACCGGGTAGTCGATCAATTGGTGTTTCGCGAAACTGCGCGCGGCCGCGGACGCGCTCGCGAAATCCGGTGTGTACTCGAACATCAGCTGGATGACTTCGAGTCCCTGCGGTCGCCGGCTGGCGAGCAGTTCGCGCAGGAACGCGGCTTCATCGTGGCAGTTCGGGCACCAGCTGCCGCCGATCGTGATCAGCACAACCTTGCCGCTGTGCTCTGCATCCGGGAACTTGTACAACGCGCCGTCGAGATCCGGGAACGTGAATTCGAGCCGGTCGACGCCCGGCTTCAGTTCCGTCAACTGCGTGCGATCCTCGAATTTCGCATCCGGATCGCGGCGCCCGGACCAGGAATCGTGCGCACCGCTCGCACCGTGAAAATCCCCGGCGAGTTCGCCATCCGCTGCGAGCCTGCCGAGATAGAGATAGGCGCTGCCGCCGTCGAAGCGTGACAGGAACAGTGTATCGCCCCTGGCTTCGCCCGCGATGTAGCGGTCATCGCCGGACTGGCGCAGCACCGTGCCCCAGACCTCATGGCCCTGCTGTTGCAGCTCCGCAATTGCGCGGCGTTCACTGCCATCCTCGCCACGAAAAGTCAGCGCCCAGCGGCCGGAGAAATCCGCCGCTGCAATATCCGGTTTTGGGAAGAAACGCCAGTTCTGCCCTGGCATGCCGATGAAGCGGATGCTCTTGATCACGCCGCGCGGGCGCAGCAACTGCACCGTGCCCTCGAATCGCGCATCCACAAACCGCGCCTCGAGACGGTGCTGATAGCCCGGCATCTGGATCGTCAATCGATCGCCATCAAGATGCACTTCGGGCGCGCGCACGCGTTCCGGCCCATTGATCAGGTAGGCGACCATTGCGCCATCCTCACGCGCGAGTTCCAGTCCAAAGGGCAGGTCGCCGCCGGCGATCGACAGCACGCCCCGGTAATTTCCGAGTGGCGGTGCGGCCGGACCGGACGCGCGCTCGCAGGCGAGCAGCGCGCCCACGCTGATGAACACGGCGAGAATCGAGCGCAGGCGACGTGGAGCTTGCATGCCAGCGGCCGCTACAAGATCGAGACGGGCCTGGGGAAGCCGTCCGCGCCTGCGCGCCAGGGTTCCCAGGCGATGGCGATGCGGCCCACCGCGATGTCGGACTTGCGCGGCGCCACGCGGATGCGCGCGAGCGCGATCCGATCGCCGTCGAGCGATGCCGTGAGTGCGGCGGCTTCCTGCTCGATGCGACGCAGCAGTTCATCGCGCTCGGCGGTCAGCGATTCGAGCGATTCGCCGGCGCGGGCCACGTCACCGCGCTCGCTGAACACGCGCCCGGCCGAGCGTGCCGCCGATCCCGCACGCGTAGTCGCGACGCTGCGACCGCCGAATATTGCGCCGAGCACCGAGGTGCCGATCGAGATCACGGTATCGAGTTTACGCTGCGAGTACTGGGACTGCTCGCGCTCGACGCGGTCCGCGGAGCGCCGCAGGCGGTCCTCGAGCGACTTGAGTTTTGCGGCGTGCTGGTCGCGGAGTTTCGTCACTGTGCGATCGCGGTGCTCGCGCAGCGCCTGTGACAGGCGCACGCGGAAGTCGCCCTCGGTTTCAGCCGGATTCGAGGTCAGTTTCAGGTCGCTGCAGGCGAGCAGTTCGAGCGCGCCGTTCTGGTAGAGCTGTGCGGCCAGCGTGCGGCTCCATTCGGGGTAATTCTTCGCCGCGAGTGCGGCTGCCGGAAGCTCGGAGAAAGCCGCATTTTCGAGCGGACCTGCCGCAAGTACCGCTTCAAGAACCGGAATGGCGACTGCATCCGCCCAGGCCGGCGCACCGTCGCCATCCGCAAGCGGCGCGAGCCAGGCGGTGCGCGTCCAGGCATCCACACCCGCGGGCTTGTCCGCGTAATGCAATTCGGCGGTTGCGACCATGCGCGGGCGGTAGGTGAGCTCGCCCGCACCCGGCTTCGCCGCGAGGAATACTTCTTCGATGCCGGCCGGGAGCATCGGGCGTGCGGCGGGCGGCACCGATCGCGAGTCCGTACTCACAGCGGGCGCCACGGCAGCCTTGCGCGCGGACATCAAGCGCGTGATCTCGGGAAGCGTCAGCGGCCCGCGCAGCCAGCTCATGGCCCAGCGCGTGCGGAACAGGATTGGAGCCTCGTCATTGACATTGCGCATCAGGAAGACGCGCGGTGCGATGCCCGTCATCAGTTGTTCGAGGGTCGCACGGTCGAACCCGGCGCCTGCCTGCGCGCTCATCAACCCGTCGATGACACGCTGTTGATCGCGCTCGGTCTGCAGTCGTCCGATGAACCAGGTGCCGGCGTTCGACAGCCCCTTGTAGTCGAGGTCCACGGGATTCTGGGTCGCGAGCACGACGCCGAGCCCGAATGCGCGCGCCTGCTTCATCAGGGTCAGCATCGGCAGTTTTGACGGCGGCATCGCGGTCGGCGGGAAATATCCGAAGATCTCGTCCATGTAGAAGAGCGCCCGCAGTGCAGCCGTGCCGGGCTGCTGGCGCATCCAGGCGATCAGTTCGTTGGCAAGCAGCGTGACGACGAACATGCGCTCGGGGTCGGAAAGGTGGGCGATCGAGACGATCGAGATGCGTGGCTTGCCTTCCGGCGTGAACAGCAGGCGCTGAATGTCCAGCGCTTCGCCTTCGAGCCAGACGCTGAAACCCGGTGAGGCGAGCAGATTGTTGATCGCCATCGCGAGTTCGAGGCGATCTTTCGCGGGATAGAAGGTCTCGATATCGAATACGCCGATCTTTCCGAATGGCGGTTTCTGGATCGCGCCGATCAGGCCCGCAAGATCGAGGGCATTGCCCTTGCTCCACGCCGCATCCACGATCGCGGACAACAGGGTGTGTTCGCGGCTCTTCAGCGGATCGGCCGCGATGCCGACCAGGCCGAGGAGTCCCGCGACCGCCGCCGAGATGCGATCGCGCGTTGCCACGGGATCGCTGCCTGCGGCGGGAGGAGCAAATGAACGCAGGATCGAAAGCGGCAAACCTGAAGTGCTGCCGGGCGTGTAGACCGAAATATCCACTGACTCGCGGAAGCGACGGATGCGTTCTCCATCCTGGCCCCATTCGGCGAGCCCCTTGCGCCAGGTCTCGGCGGTCTTGGCCGCGAGCTCGCCGGGAGTCGTGCCCTTGCGCGCGGCCTCGCCGGCATCAATCCACGGTTCGAATTCCGCGGGCGTCAGCCCGGGAAAGGTCAGCATCAGGTTTGCGATGTCGCCCTTCGGGTCGATGACGAGCGCTGGTATGCCGTCGAGGGCCGCTTCTTCCAGCAGCGAGATGCAAAGCCCGGTCTTGCCGCTGCCGGTCATGCCGACGCAGACCGCATGCGTCGTCAGGTCGCGCGAGTCGTACATCAGCGGTTCGGCGGCCAGCGTGTCCTGTTTCGCGTCATAGCCGCGACCGAGGTAGAAAGCGCCGAGTTTTTCGAAGTCACTCATGGGGCGGATTATACTGACCCGGCACCCATGAACCGCATCAAGCGATTGTTTCAGGGCGTCTTTGCGGCGCGAGCCGGGGATACGCCGTTCCCGAACCCGAGCGCCGCAGCGACCATCCATTGGGCAGCGGCCCGACGGGGCTGAGGGCCGATCATGCCGGTCAGCGTCAATCCGTTCCTGCACCAGCCGACTTCGACCTGGAGCTATGTCGTCACCGATCCGCGCACGCGCAGCTCGGCGGTCATCGACCCGGCGTTGGACTTCGACGCGAAATCCGGACGCAGCTGGACCGATGCCGCCGATGCGATCGTGTCCTTCGTACGCGACCAGTCGCTGACCAATCTGTGGATCCTGGAGACACACGCACATGCGGATCACCTGAGTTCCGCGTCTTACCTGCAGGCGGCAATCGGCGGGCAGATAGCGATCGGCAACGGCATTCGTGACGTGCAACGCGCATTTCGCGAGATCCTGAATCTCGGGCCGGAATTTCCGGTGGACGGCCGCCAGTTCAATCGCCTGCTGACGGACGGCGACGAGCTCGCAATCGGCTCGCTGACCGTGCGCGTGATCGCAACCCCGGGACATACGAGCGACAGCCTCAGTTACCTGATCGACGATGCAGTGTTCGTTGGCGATTCGATATTCATGCCGGACAGCGGCACCGCACGCTGCGATTTTCCGGGTGGCGATGCGAAATTGCTGTACACCTCGATTCGCAGGCTCTACGACCTGCCGGCGTCGACGCGCGTGTTCGTGTGCCACGACTATGGCCCGGGCGGCCGCGGGCTGCTTTGCGAGACCACGATTGCGGCCGAGCGCGAGGCAAATATCCATGTGCGGGACGGCGTAACGGAGCAGGAGTTCGTCGAACTGCGCACGCAGCGCGACGCCAGGCTCGACCTGCCGACGTTGCTGTACCCGTCGGTGCAGTTCAATATCCGCGGCGGCCGTCCGCCGCCGGCGGAATCGAATGGACGTTGTTACCTGAAACTGCCGCTCTCCAGTACCACCGCTTGACCACCGGCCCGGTGACGGGCAATACTCGGTCCCAGATGTACGCCGATCAATTCACAGCCGATCTTTGCTGGTGGCGCCGCTCTTCGGAGTGGGCGCTGGTCGCGTAGTCCCCGTTTAGTTTTTTTCGTACGAACCAGGACCCATCTCCGGATACACCGGGGGTGGGTTTTTTTGTATGCGCACCACCATGACGTTCGACATTGCCGCAGATCTGGATACGCCGGTTTCGGCGTTCCTGAAACTGCGCTCCATGCGCCCGCGTTTCCTGCTCGAAAGCGTCGAGCAGGGCGTCCGGCTCGCGCGCTATTCGTTCATTGGATTCGGCGATTGTTTTGAACTGCGGCTCGACAGTCACGGCCTCTCGATCGGCGGCGAACTGCGGTCGCGTCCTGCGGGACGCGAGGAATTGCTTGCGGTCCTGCGCGAAGCGCTCAGGCGGGCGCCGCGATTGCGGCCGGACCTGGGACACGTGCCGTTGGCCGGTGGACTGGTGGGGTTCTCCGCCTACGATCTGGTACGTTCGTTCGAATCATTGCCAACCCCGCGCGCCAACGGCAGCGCCGTTCCGGAAGCCTGCTATCTCGCTTCTCGCTCACTGCTGGTCTTCGATCACCTGACCCGCGGTGTCACGCTGCTGCACGACGGCGACGAGAGCGAAAGACAGGCGCTAAAGCGCGAAGTCATCGCCGCGCTTGCGGGGCGCCTGCCGCGTGACCGCAAGCCGTTCAGTTATTCGCCGGCGCAGGCGAGCCTGTGCCGCGGCGGATTCGGCGACGCAGTCGAGCGCGCCAAGGGCCACATCACCGCGGGCGACGTGTACCAACTTGTGATGTCGGTGCGCTTCGACGGCGAATGCGATCTTGATCCGTTCGAGGTCTATCGCGCGCTGCGGCTGCTTAATCCGTCGCCATACATGTATTACATCGAGGCGGGCGATCTCACCGTAGTCGGCTCCTCGCCAGAGGCGCTGGTGCGCCTGAACGGGCGGCGCGCCGAGCTGCGTCCGATCGCGGGCACGTCGGCGCGCGGTGCCGACGCGGCGCAGGATATTGAGTACGCTGCCCGGCTGCTGGCCGACCCAAAAGAGAGCGCCGAGCACGTGATGCTGGTGGATCTTGCACGCAATGATCTCGGCCGCGTTGCCCGCGCCGGTTCGGTGCGCGTCGATCCCTATCGCCAGGTCGAGCGCTACAGCCATGTGATGCACATCGTCAGTGGCGTGGCAGGCGAACTGGCGCCGGGTCGTGATGCGTTTGACCTGTTTGCTGCTGCATTTCCGGCCGGCACACTGGTCGGCGCGCCCAAGATACGGGCAATGCAGCTCATCGACGAGCTGGAGCCGGTCGGGCGCGGCCTGTACGGCGGCACGGTTGGATATTTCGGCAACGGCGGTGACATGGACCAGGCGATCACGATCCGCACCATGGTATTCGGCAATGGTCGCTACAACTATCAGGCGGGCGCGGGCATCGTTGCCGACAGCACGGCACAACGGGAGCATGACGAGATCATCGCGAAGAGCACGGTCATGCGTCGTGCGCTCGAGCTTGCGGAGGGCGGACTGTGAAGCCGCGCCTGCTGCTCATCGATAATTACGACTCCTTCACCTACAACCTGGTGCAGGCGTTCCTCGTGCTGGGCGCCGACGTGCTGGTGCATCGCAATGACCGGATCAGTGTCGAGGAAGCGCTGGCGCTCGAACCGACCCATCTGTGCATCTCGCCGGGTCCCGGCACGCCGGCCGACGCCGGTGTTTCGATGCGCATGATCGAGTGTTTCGCCGGACAGGTACCGGTGCTCGGCGTGTGCCTTGGCCATCAGGCCCTGGTCGAAGTTTTTGGAGGAGTCGTGGTGCGCGCCGCGCGTCTGATGCACGGCAAGACGTCCACCGTGCAGCACGACGGCTGCGGCGTGTTCGTCGGCCTCCCCAATCCGCTGGAGGCGGGTCGCTACCACTCATTGATCGCGGACCGCGACCGGATTCCCGAGTCGCTGGAAATCACCGCATGGACGCCCGAGGGCGAAGTCATGGGCGTCCGGCATCGCAGGCTTGCCGTCGAAGGAGTGCAGTTTCACCCGGAAAGCATCCTGACTCCCGATGGCCCACGCCTGATGGCATCGTTTCTCGCGCTCGGAGTTGGCACATGAATCGCCCGGGCAAGGAGGCGCTCGATACGCTGCTGGAACGCCGCGATCTGTCCGAGAGCGCAGCATTCGACCTGCTGATCTCCCTGACCGATCCTGGAATGGCGCCGGCGATGACTGGTGCGCTGCTGGCGGCGATGCGAATCAAGGGTGCCACGGCAAACGAGGTGCGGGGCTTCGCGCGGGCGATGCGATCGCTGGCCCGTCGGCCGCGCATTGCCGCGGATCTGGTCATCGCGGACGTGGTCGGTACGGGCGGCGACGGCTCTCACAGCCTCAATCTCTCGACCGGCGCCGCGCTGCTCGCTGCCGCCTGCGGGATCCGCGTCGCCAAGCACGGCAATCGCTCGGTATCGTCGCGTTCCGGCAGTGCCGACGTGCTGGAAGCGCTCGGACTGCAATTGCCGCTCGATGAAAACGCCGCTGGCGCCTGCCTCGACCGGACCGGATTCACTTTCCTGTTTGCGCCGCACTTCCACCCGGCAATGAAAGCGATCGCGCCGGTGCGCGCGGCGCTCGGCGTGCGCACAATCTTCAACATGCTGGGGCCGCTCGCCAATCCCGCGCAGGTTCCCTTTGCAGTGATCGGCGCGTGGAGCCTGGAGGTTGCGGAGCTCATGGCGGAGACGCTCGCCGGTATGCCGATCGCGCGCATGTTTGTCGTGTTTGGCGATACCGGCTGGGATGAACCGACGCCGGCCGCACCATTTACCTTGTTCGACGTTCGCCCGAACTCGGTGACGAAGTCCAGACGCTGCGCGGCGGATTTTGGCCTGGCGGAATGCAGTGAGAGCGAGCTGATCGGTGGCGATTCCGCGCATAACGCGCTGCGTCTTGGTGGTGTGCTGCGCGGTGTCGAGCACGGTGGCCATCGGGACGCGCTGGTCATGGGCGCTGCGCTGGTCGCTGAAGTGACTGGCACGGAGCCGGACCCGATCCGTGGCGCCAGGCTCGCCGCTGCCGTCATCGATGACGGGCGTGCTGCGCGGTTGTTGGATGACATCGCAGGCAAGGACGCGGTGCACCGCGCATGAGCGGATTCCTCGATGCAATGGCCCGATCGAGTCGCGAGCGGGTGGCCGGGGCCGCAGCCCGCGAGCCACTCGCTCGGCTCCGTGCTCGCGCGCTCGACCAGCCGGATGCGCCGGCACTCCGGCAGGACCATGCATTCGGCCTGATCGCGGAGTACAAGCGCCGCTCGCCGTCGCAGGGGGAGCTGGCGGCCAACGGCAGTCTGGCGAAACGCGTGACCGTCTATGCCGAGGCCGGAGCCACCGCGATTTCCGTACTCACCGAACCAACCGAGTTTCATGGCAGCCTCGCCGATGCTGGCGAAGCCGCCCGCACGCTGACCCCGCTCGGCGTGCCGGTCCTGCGCAAGGATTTTCTGGTCGATCCGTATCAGCTTTACGAAGCCCGTGCAGTCGGCGCTGGCGGGGTACTGCTGATCGTCCGCATGCTTTCCGATCCACAGCTGCGCGAGCTGCTGGACTGTGCCCGTGAGCTGAATGTGTTCGTGCTGCTCGAGTCATTTGATGCCGACGACCTCGCGCGCGCCGCGAGCGAGGGGACGCCCCCGGCGGATTCCGCGCGCGGTACGCACGTGCTCCTCGGCGTCAACTGTCGCGACCTGCAAACACTCGAGGTTGTGCCTCGGCGATTCCACGAACTTGCACCGCTGCTGCCAGTCGGCGTGACGCGGGTCGCGGAGAGCGGCCTCACTTCGCCGGACGATTGCGCGGATGTCGCGCGCCACGGCTATGGCATGGGACTGGTCGGCGGGGCGCTGATGAGCGCAATCGATCCGGGCGCCGTGATCAGGACCATGCTGGCCGCCGGCAGGGCGGCAGCATGATCCCGTTCATCAAGATCTGTGGCATCACGACCGCGGAAGCGGTCGAGGCCGCCGTCGCAGCCGGCGTGAACGCGATCGGTTTTGTGTTCCATGCGCAATCGCCGCGTGACATCGCGCCGCAGCAGGCGGCCGCGCTCGCACAGGGGCTGCCACGCAGCGTGTTGTGCGTCGCTGTGACCCTGCACCCGGACCAGAAACTGGTCGACCGGGTCCTGGCAGCGCTGCTGCCGGACGTGTGGCAGTCCGACGCGGCGGATTTCTCCGCACTGCGGATTCCTGCGACCGTCGAACTCTGGCCGGTGTTGCGCAAGTTCGCGTGCGCACCGCCAGGGTCGCGGCGTGTCCTGTTTGATTCGCCCGCAAGCGGCAGCGGAGCGCACGCGGACTGGCCGGTGGCAGCGGTCATGGCGCAACGCTCCGAGCTGATCCTGGGCGGCGGACTCGACGCGTCGAATGTCGGTCGCGCGATCGCCACAGTGCGCCCATTCGGCGTGGACGTTTCGAGCGGCGTAGAGCGGGCGCCGGGCGTCAAGGACATCGCGCGGATCCGCGATTTTGTCGGCGCTGCACGCGCCGGCAAACAGGCGGTGCGGGCGTGAGCGCAATGCTGGCGATGGACGACATTCGTCGTTTGCATGCCGCCGAGCTCGCTGGCGAGCTGCCGGATGCAAGCGGGCGATTCGGGCCGTTCGGTGGTTGCTATGTGCCGGAGATCCTGGTGCCGGCGCTTGATCGGCTGCGGGACGGTGTCGCGAGACTGTTGCACGCAGAGGATTTCCAGGGCGAACTATTGCGCGAACTGCATGCCTGGGCTGGCAGGCCGACGGCATTGACGCGGGCGCACGGCCTGTCGCGGGCATGGAACGCCGATGTGTGGCTCAAGCGCGAGGATCTTGCGCATACCGGTGCCCACAAGATCAATAACGCACTGGGCCAGGCGATGCTGGCAAAGCGCCTGGGTGCGCGACGCATCATTGCGGAGACTGGCGCAGGGCAGCACGGCGTTGCCACGGCCGCGGCGTGCGCGCGACTTGGTTTGCCCTGTGTCGTCTACATGGGCGCTGTGGACATGAATCGGCAGGCGCCGAATGTCGGCCGGATGCGCTTGCTCGGCGCAGAAGTCGTGCCGGTCGAAAGCGGTGACCGGACGCTGCGCGCCGCGATCGATGAGGCTATGCGCGACTGGGTCTCGGATCCGGTCGGCAGCTACTATTTGCTGGGCTCCGCGGTCGGACCGCATCCCTATCCTTACCTGGTGCGCGAGTTGCAGTCCATCATCGGGCGCGAGGCGCGTGCGCAGATTCTAGCGGCGGCCGATGCACTGCCGGATGTCGCCGTCGCCTGCGTCGGCGGTGGCTCCAATGCCATCGGGCTGTTTCATCCGTTCCTGCGCGACGCCGCGGTACGCCTGCTCGGCATCGAAGCGGGCGGACGCGGCTCTGGACTCGGCGACAATGCGGCGACACTCGCATTCGGCCGGCCAGGCGTGCTGCACGGTTGCTACACGATGCTGCTCCAGGATCGGCACGGGCAGGTGCAGGAAACGCATTCGATTTCCGCCGGTCTCGATTACTCGGCGGTTGGTCCGGAGCACGCGCTGCTGCAGGCGATCGGGCGCGTTGAGTACGCGGTTGCCGGTGACGACGAGGCACTTGCTGCGGTGCGCGAATGTGCCTCCGTCGAAGGCGTGCTGCCGGCGCTCGAAAGCGCGCATGCACTGGCCGGTGCACGGAGCTTCGCGGCCAGACATCCAGGCTGCCGAATCCTGGTCGGCCTGTCCGGCCGCGGTGACAAGGACCTGGCGACCCTGAGCGCGGAGTTGGGCTGATGCCGCATCAGGATGTCATAGCTGACGCCCTGCGCCAGGCCGCCACGCGCGGCGCTCCGGCACTGGTGGGATTCATGACCGCGGGCTTTCCGGATCGCGCGTCATTCACGCGGCATCTCACCGAGGTTGCCACAGTTGCCGATGTCGTCGAGATCGGTGTCCCGTTCTCGGATCCGATGGCGGACGGAGTGACGATCCAGCGCTCAAGTCGTGTGGCCCTCGAGCAGGGCGCCACGCTTACCTGGATCCTGGAGACGCTGACTGCGCTTGCCGCGCGCCCACGCGCGCCGTTGTTGCTGATGAGCTATCTCAATCCGCTGCTGGCGTACGGCATTCACCGGCTGCCGGCGGCGGCACGGGCGGCTGGCATCTCTGGATTCATCGTGCCGGACTTGCCATGGGAGGAGTGCGCGGAACTGCGCGGTGCACTCAACCAGGATGGCCTAGCGCTGGTGCAGATGGTGACTCCGCTGACCTCGGCCGCGCGCCTCGCGATGCTGGCGCGTGAATCGCAGGGTTTTGTCTACGCGGTGACTGCGACCGGCACGACCGGCCGTGAAGTCGCGATACCGGACGACGTGCTCGCTTACCTTGATCGGGTCCGAGCAGTGGCAAGCATCCCCATATGTGCTGGCTTCGGAATCCGCAATGGCGCACAGGTCAGGCGCCTCGCCGGCCACGTCGACGGCGTGATCGTCGGGTCGGCGCTCGTCGACCTGATCGAGCAGGGCGGTGACGCGGCCGCCTTCCTCAGCGGCCTGCGCAGCTGATCGCGAGCAGACTCAGTCCCGGCGATACAGATGCGTGAAGCGATCAGTCTTGCCGCGCACGGCGGGGTCGAACACGATCTTTGCCAGGTCATCCGACGAATTGCGGTAGCCATCCCAGGTCTTCTCGAGTTTGAAGCCGTGGCTTTCGAGGTCCCGCTTCGCGAAGGCCTCCTCGATGCGGTGCAGGTCGCCCGCATTTGCGCTGCCGGATCCATTTGCTGCCGCGTGATCGATGATCAGCAGGCTGCCGCCCGGCTTCAGCGCCGCGTGCAACTGGTCGAGGAACCCGCCGGCATTGATCGCCGGCCAGCCGCCTTCTTCATCGATGTAATAAAGGTCGTGATACGACATGACGATCAGGATCAGGTCGTAGCCGGCCTCGCCCAGTTTCATGTCGCAAGTCTCGACCGTGCGGCGCGTGACATTCAGCAGCCGGCCCTCGACGAAGCGCGTCTTGAGGTCCTCACGTGCGAAATTCAGGTACGGCGAGTTGTTGACCAGGCTGACCCTGCCGTCGGGGCCGACCGCACGCGCCAGGAGCTCAGTCCAGTAGCCGCCACCGCCAAACACGTCGGCGATCGCCATGCCAGGCCGGATACCGGCGAAAGCCATCACTTCGGCCGGGCGGTCTTTCTGATCCCGCTCGCGGTCCTTGTCGCTGCGCTCGGTGGCCGCGATCGCGGCGGCGATAGGTGCGGCAGGCAGGTCGGCGGCCTGCAAGGTCGGCGACGCGAGCAGGGCGGTGAGGGCGAAAATCGTCAGGCTGCGCATGGGGGCTCCAGGTTGGTACAAGCCAGCGCGGATGCCGCCCACTCTAGGCCCGCGGCGGTCAGGGAGTCCATCCGTTACGACCAGTCGATGGCCGGCTGCGACCGGCCGTGCGACCTCATTCCTCGCCGCCGCCCGGCACACCACGCCGATAATCGAGCGCGGGCGCGCGGTCACCGAGCAACGGCCGGTACTGGAAATGCGGCCCACGGCGCTCGATGAATTCAGCGTGCGCCTTCTCGATCAGCTCCGGACGCGTGAACAATTCGCGGCCCATCAGCGCGAGGGTCTGCGCTGCGACATTCATGCCCTTGAATCCGATGCTCATGCCGCCCGCGGCGCTCGCCTGCCAGCTGTGCGCAGGCGTGCCCGGCACCCAGGTCGCAGTGCGAAGGCCCACGGTCGGAATGGTCCAGCTGACGTCGGCAACGTCGGTCGAGCCGATGCCGGAACGCTGGAACTCGAAGGCCTGGACCTGCCGCTCGGATCCGAGCTTCATGTTCGGCGCTTCGAGATTGGCGTAGAGCTGCTCCGCAAAGGCCTGCTCTTCGGGCGTGTACACGATGCCGCCGACCTCATTCAGTTTTTCGAACATCACCCGCGCCAGCGTCTCATTCGGCAACAGGTTGTACACACCGCCGATGATTTCGTATTCCATGCGCGTGCCAGTGCCGAGCGCGGCGCCTTCTCCGGCCTTCACCAGCCGGTCGAAGATCTGTTCGACCACGCGCGGATCCGCATGGCGCACATAGTGATACGACTCCGCGAAATCAGGCACGACATTCGGCGCCGAACCGCCGTTCGTGATCACATAGTGCATGCGCGCATCCGACGGCACGTGTTCGCGCATCAGGTTGGCCATGTGATTCATCGCCTCGATGCCATCGAGCGCGGAGCGGCCACGTTCGGGTGCGCCGGAGGCGTGCGTCGACAAACCGTGAAAGCGGAATTTGGCGGTCTTGTTGGCGAGCGATCGATCGAGACCGGCGGCGTTGACGTCGGAGGCGTGCCAGTGCAGCACCGTGTCGACGTCATTGAAAAGTCCGGCGCGCACCATGTAGACCTTCGCCGCGCCCCCTTCCTCCGCTGGCGTGCCGTACAGGCGGATCGTCCCGGTCGTCTTGCTGCGCTTCAGCCAGTCTGCGAGGGCAATAGCCGCCGCAACGGAAGCGGTGCCAAAGAGGTGATGACCGCAGGCGTGGGCCGACAGTTTTCCCGGCAGTGGCCGGCGTTCTGGAACCGCGGCCTGTGAGAAGCCGGGCAATGCGTCGAATTCCGCGAGGATGCCGAGCACCGGCTCGCCCGAGCCGGCGCTCGCGACAAAGGCCGTTGGTATGCCGGCCACGCCTGGCTCGATCCTGAATCCCGCCTTGGCCAGCTCCTGTTGCAGCAGCGCGGAACTCTGCACTTCCTGGTAGCCGACCTCGGCCCAGCCCCAGATCGAACGGGCGACTTCCGTGTCGCGCGCGGCGCGGCCGGCCAGAAATTCGCGCAGCCCGTCGCCGGATTCCGCAGCCAGCGTCGCCGGGGCGAGGAGGGAAAAACTGATGCACAGGGCAGCAACTCTCATGGTGGTGTTCCGGTGGTGATATTTGATGCGGCGGCAAGCCCGGGTCAGGTGCGGCGCAGGCGGGTGAGCAGCCAGAGCGCGCCGCCGCCGGCGAGGATCCAGCCGATCCATTCAGGGCGGGTCGCGAGCGCGAGCCAGATCACGCCGCCGACGAATGCGGCGGCTGCGGCAACGACTTGATCGCTGCGCTGCCGGTCGCGACGCAAATCGGCGCGCAGGGATTCGAGCGATTCGGACTCGGTCTGCACCACCAGTTCGCCGTCGTAGGCGCGGCGGATCACACGCCGCGCAATGACCGGTAGCTGCCGGATCGCCTCCGCGATGTCCGGCCAATGGTCACGCAGCGTGGCAAACATCGCCCGCGGGCTGTTCCGCTCGCGCATCCAGTTGCGCAGGATCGGCAGCGCTGTCTTCCAGATGTCTAGATCCGGATAGAGCTCGCGCCCGAGGCCCTCGATATTGAGCAAGGTCTTTTGCAACAGGATCAGCTGCGGCTGGATCTGCATCTGGAAGCGGCGCGCTACCTCGAACAGATGCAGCAGCACGATGCCGAAAGAAATGTCCTTCAGCGGCTTGTTGAAGATCGGCTCGCAGAGCGTGCGCACCGCGGACTCGAGTTCGTCCACCCGCGTGCCGGGCGGCACCCAGCCGCTCTCGATGTGGAGCATCGCGACCTTGCGGTAGTCGCGCTCAAAGAAGGCGATGAAGTTGCCGGCCAGATAGAGCTGGTCGCGCGGATCAAGCGTGCCGACGATGCCGAAATCCACCGCCGCATAGCGCGGATTCGCCGGATCGCTGACATCCACGAAGATGTTCCCCGGATGCATGTCGGCGTGGAAGAAGTTGTGGCTGAACACCTGTGTGAAGAAGATCGTCACGCCGTTTTCCGCCAGCTTCGGGATGTCGGTGCCCAGTTCCCTGAGCCGCGCGACCTCGGAAATCGGCACGCCATGGATGCGTTCCATCACCATGACTTCACGCCGGCACAGGTCCCAGTGCACTTCCGGCACGTGCAGCAGCGGGGATCCCGCGAAATTGCGCTTGAGCTGGGAGGCATTGCCCGCCTCGCGCATGAGATCCAGCTCATTCAGGATGGTCTGCTCGTATTCGGCGACGACCTCGCGCGGGCGGAAGCGCCGCGAATCCGGCCAGTAGTCCGCGGCGAATCCTGCCAGTGTATGCAGCACCTCCAGATCGCGGCCGATCACGGCATGCATGCCCGGGCGCAGCACCTTGACGACGACTTCCCGCCCGTCGTGCAGCGTTGCCGCGTGCACCTGCGCGATCGAGGCGGCCGCCAGCGGCGTTACCTCGAATGCGTGGAACAATTCGGTTACCGGCCGGCCGAGCGCCTCTTCGATCCGCGCCTTGGCCGCTGCTCCCGGGAATGGCGGCACGCGGTCCTGGAGCTTCGCCAGCTCATCGGCGATGTCGGTCGGCAGCAGATCGCGGCGTGTCGAGACTACCTGTCCGAACTTGACGAAAATCGGACCGAGTTCCTCCAGCGCATGCCGCAAGCGTTCGGCCCGGGTGCCGCGGCGGCGCGTGAACCAGGTCCACGGCGACAGCCAGAAGAAAAATCGCAACGGACGATAAAGATGCGTCGCGCGGACGAAGTCATCAAGGCCATAGCGGACCAGCAGGCGATGGATCGTCAGCAGTCGCCCGGCAACACGCAGAGAAATCAACGGCCGCTCCGCGCGCGCTCGATGGCGGCAAGGCGCGCGTCGAGGCGATCCGCAGCTTCGCGCAGTCGATCGACGCCCGCCAGGAATTCGTCGACTTCGGTCCGTGCCGGAACGTCGCGGCCTTCCTCGGTCAGGTACTCGGCGACGTTCTGCGCAAATGTGTCGCCGGCACGACGCATGAAGTCCAGTGTCCCGCGCGCGAGATTCGCGAGGTGATGTGCGGCCACGTCACCGGTCAGGCGTGACAGCTCCTCCTCGAAGTCCGGCTGCGCCGCTGCGAACAGTTTCTGGAAACCCTGGGCGACCTCGGCGTCGCCCGACAATTGCGCACCGCCGGCGCGGAGCGATTGCGCGGGATCTCCGAACGCGAGACGTCCCAACGCGAATGGCGTGCCTTCGATGACTGCGTCGGCGGCCTGGTCGCTCTCGGTCAGGATGGAAATCCGGTCGCCATCGGCAACGAAGCGCAGGCGGAGCGGTGTCGCGAAGAGTCGCAGCTCCATCGAGCGCCCGGCAAGCTGCGCAAGCAGGCCACGTGCGCGCGCGGAGCCGGAGATATTGCGGTTCAGGATCGATTCGAGCGGCTTGAGCAGTTCGGGTGTCATTGCGCGGTCAGTAAACATGTCCAATGTGCAACGCGACGATGCCGCCGGCGAGGTTGTGCCAGCGGCAGTCCTCGAGTCCGGCATCCTTCATCATGGTCGCAAGCGTCGGCTGGTCCGGGTGCATACGGATGGATTCCGCCAGATAACGGTAACTCGCCTCATCTTCCGCAACCAGGCTGCCGAGCCGCGGCAGCACCTTGAAAGACCAGGCGTCGTAGACCGGTTGCAGTGCTGCAATCTGCGGCTTCGAGAACTCGAGTACCAGCAGACGCCCACCGGGGCGCAGCACGCGGCGCATCGAGGTGAGTGCGGCCGACTTGTCGGTCACATTTCGGAGCCCAAAACCGATCGTCACGCAGTCGAAACTTGCGTCATGAAAGGGCAGGCGCTCGGCGTCGGCGATGGCAAAGGCGACATTGCCGCAAATGCCTGCGTCGAGCAGCCGGTCGCGGCCGCGCGCGAGCATCTCGCGATTGATATCGGTCAGCACCGCGACGCCATCGCGGCCGACCTGGCGTGCGAGTCCGGCGCCGAGATCGCAGGTTCCCGCAGCGACATCCAGCGCCCGCTGGCCCGCACGCAGTCCGGTCTGCGACAGCGCAAAGCGCTTCCACAGGCGGTGCAGGCCACCGGACATCAGGTCATTCATCAGGTCGTATCTGGCAGCGACCGAATCGAATACGCCGCGCACCCGCGCCGATTTCTCGGCGGCGGCCACGCGGGCAAAGCCGAAATCCACGGTTTCGGGCGTCTCGCGTCCGGAAGTGTCTGATTTCATTGAGGTGCCGATCCGATCGATGCTTCGATTCTACGGCTTCGGCAGCCCGCTTGCTGAGGCAGGTGGCTTGCGCTCGTAGCCGAGTTTTTCGCAGCGCTCGAGGTAGCGCGCCCACTTGCGGTCGTACTCGGCGCCCAGCTCGCGCAGGAAATCCCAGCTGTAGAGACCCGTGTTGTGACCATCGTCGAAGTGCAGGCGCACAGCGTAATTACCGATCAGTTCGACTTGCGTGACTTGCACCGATTCCTTGGCAAGTTCGAGCTTGCCTTCGCCGCCGCCGTGGCCGCGCACTTCAGCCGAAGGCGAGTACACGCGCAGGTATTCGAATGGCAGTGCGTAGCGCGTGCCGTCCGCCCAGACGACCTCGACGACCCGCGTCTTGCGCTTGACGGTGATGCCGGTAGGCGCTTGCATCTACTTGCGCCGTCTGGCGCGTGGATGGGCCTCGTCGTAGACGCGGGCCAGATGCTGGAAATCAAGGTGCGTGTACACCTGCGTCGTGCTGATGTCGGCGTGACCGAGAAGTTCCTGCACGCCGCGCAGATCGCGGCTCGACTCGAGCAGGTGCGTGGCGAAGGAGTGCCGCAGCATGTGCGGATGCACCGGGACGCTCGCGCCGGCGGCGGTGGCCCAGCGGCCGATGCGGCGCTGAATCGCACGCGTGCCGAGACGCTGGCCGTTCTGTCCGACAAAGAGTGCCACGACTCCGCCCTTGATCAGCGCCGGCCGGTCCGCGAGCCAGGCGCGCAGCGCCGCGATGGCCTGCTTGCCGACCGGCAGGATGCGTGTCTTCGAGCCCTTGCCGAGCACGCGCACCGTGCGATCGGCGAGATCGAGGTCCAGGACGTCGAGCCCGGCAAGTTCGGCAAGCCGCAGGCCGGATGAATAGAGGAGTTCGAGCATTGCGTGATCGCGGCGCGTCAGCGGATCGGTCGGCCGGCGTTCCAGCAGGCTCGCGACCTGGTCCACATCGAGTGTCTTCGGCAGGCGTTTCGCCGCCTTGGGTGCGCGGATATCGGCAGCTGGATTGGCGTCGAGGGCGCCTTCGCGAATCAGGTAATTGAAAAAGCCGCGCAGTGCCGACAAGCGGCGCTGAACGCTGCGCGGCCCGAGGCCATCACGATGCTCGCGCGCTGCAAACGTCCGGATGTGGAAATTGTCGAGCTGTTTCCAGCCGGTGATGCTTTCGGCGGCGCAATACGTGGACAACGCATCCAGGTCACGGCGATAAGCGGACTCGGTGTGGGGCGAGAGCCGGCGCTCGGTCCGCAGGTGGGCCAGATAGCGCCCGATCCAGGCGGCTGCCTTGCCGTGCATCAGTCCCCGGCGAGGGCGGCGGCGATGAGCTCCCCGATGTGTGCGAGGAAATCCGTGCTCATGGTCGGATTGAAGCGCTGCAGGTCATGCGATCCGCAGGCCAGCAGCCCGAGGCTGCCCTTGCTGCCGAGCGGCACGAGCGCCACCGATCCGATTCCCGGCGCATCGCTGCCGAACAGGAAATCGCGCTGCGAATCGCGCAGTTGCCCGCAACGCGGCTTGCCGGAAGTAAAAAGCGTTTCAAAGGAACGCAACTCCGGCGTATCCATGGCGGCGATTCGGAGGAACCGGCTCGCGGCGACGCCTGCTGGCGCAGCGGCGGGTGTCAGCACCAGCACTGACTGGCCGGCATCAAAGTCTTCGCGCAGCGCCGCCTCGATCGCGGAAATAACCGCGGCGCGATCCTGCGCGGCGATCAGCCGGCGCGCCATTGAAAGGACGCGCGCGCCGAGCGCGTCATTCTCGCGCGCGACATCGACGAAATCCTTGACCTTGCGTTCGAGCTGGCGGTTGCGTTCGCGCAGCACTTCGACCTGGCGTTCGAGCAGCGATACGGTGGTGCCGCCGCCGCGTATATCGGGCAGGCGGATCTTCGAGAGCAGTTGCGCATGGCGCTCGAAGAACTCGGGCGTCGCCGCGAGGTAGGAAGCAACGGATGCTTCATCGACTTCGGCGATCTCGACGCCGCGAACCGGTCGTGTCGTCATATCGTGACTTCTCCCTCGAAAGCCCGTTCAGCGGGACCGGTCATCCAGATGGGTTGGCCTGGACCTGACCATTGTATGTCGAGTCGGCCGCCGGGAAGGTCCACACGGACGTTTTCGTCCAGCAGGCCATGGCGCCGCCCGACCGCGACCGCGGCACAGGCGCCGGTGCCGCAGGCGCGGGTCTCGCCGGTGCCGCGCTCATGCACGCGCAGCCGGATGTGGCCGCGATCCACGACTTCCATGAAGCCGACATTGGTGCGCTTCGGGAAACGCGCGTGATTCTCGATCGCCGGGCCGAGGCGGGCGACCGGGGCGTCCGCGACCGACGGCACGCGGATCACGGCATGCGGATTGCCGACCGACACCGCGCCGATCTCGACCTCGCTTGCGCCCACCGCGAGCGGGTAGACATAAGCCTCGCCGCTCGCCTCGAATGGCAGCGACGCCGGGTCGAAATCGGGCACACCCATGGTCACGGAGACCTGGTCGCCCTGCATTTTCGTCTGCACCAGCCCGCCGGGACTGTCGAGGACCAGGTCCCCGGCATCGACGCCACTGCGTTCGCGCAGGTAGCGGGCGATGCAGCGCGCGCCATTACCGCACTGTTCGACCTCGCGGCCGTCGGCATTGAAGATCCGGTAGTAAACGGCAGTGCCCGGCCGACGCGGGGGCTCGAGCATCAGCGCCTGGTCGAAGCCGATGCCGGTAAAGCGATCCGCGAGCCGGCGCAAGACCTCGGCTCCGGGAGCGCCGGCGGCGGGGGCGTCGAAAATGATGAAATCGTTGCCGAGTCCATGCATCTTCGTGAATCGCATGCCGGGATTCTACCGGTAAAATGCACCGTGGCCAGCAGATCCCCCCGCATCGGTTTCGTCAGCCTCGGCTGCCCCAAGGCGCTGGTGGATTCCGAACGCATCCTGACGCAGCTGCGTGCCGAGGGTTACGAGGTCGCCCCGACCTACCAGACCGCGGACCTGGTGATCGTCAATACCTGCGGATTTATCGACGATGCCGTGCACGAGTCGCTCGACGCGATCGGCGAGGCGCTGGCACAGAACGGCCGCGTCATCGTCACCGGTTGCCTCGGCGCCAAGCCCGAGAAAATCACCGAGCGCCATCCGGCGGTCCTGAAGGTGACCGGGCCGCAAGCCTACGAAGAAGTAGTCAATGCGGTGCACGAGCACCTGCCGCCGAAGCACGATCCATTCATGGACCTGGTGCCGCCGCAGGGCGTGCGCCTGACGCCTCGGCACTACGCGTATCTGAAGATCTCCGAGGGCTGCAATCACCACTGCCGCTTCTGCATCATTCCGTCGATGCGGGGCAAACTCGCAAGCCGCCCGATTTCGCAGGTCCTGAACGAGGCGATCCGGCTCAGGAATGCCGGCGTGCGGGAACTGCTGGTGATCTCGCAGGACACGAGCGCTTATGGCGCGGATCTCGGCTACCGTGCCGAGCCCTGGGGCCAGCGCGAGATCCAGAGCCGTTTCATCGATCTTGCGCGCGAGCTCGGTGAACTCGGGCCCTGGGTGCGGCTGCACTATGTCTATCCCTATCCGCACGTGGACGAGGTGATTCCGCTGATGGCCGAGGGAAAGGTGTTGCCTTATCTCGACATCCCGTTCCAGCACGGCAGTCCACGGGTGCTGAAACTGATGCGCCGGCCCGCGCACGCCGAAAATACGCTCGCGCGCATCCGCCGCTGGCGCGAACAGCTGCCGGACCTGACGATCCGCAGTACCTTCATCGTCGGTTTTCCCGGCGAGACGGAGCAGGACTTCCGGATCCTGCTCGACTGGCTCGAGCAGGCCGAGCTCGATCGGGTTGGCTGTTTCCGGTATTCGCCGGTGGAAGGGGCGGCGGCCAATCTATTACCCGATGCCGTGCCTGAGCAGGTCAAGGAAGAACGCTGGCACCGCTTCATGCAAACGCAGCAGAAGATCAGCGCTCGGCGCCTCGCACGCCGCATCGGCCGCCAGATCCGCGTGCTGGTGGACAGCGTCGAACACGGTGCGGCGATCGCGCGCAGCGCAGCGGATGCGCCGGAAATCGACGGCATCGTTCGCATCACCGGCAAGGGCGCGGCGCAACTGCCGGTTGGCGAGTTCGCGGACGTGCAGGTGACCGGCGCCTCGGAATACGACCTTGAGGCGAGGCTGGCCTGACGATGCCCAGCGCTGCACCGGAACTGCGCGTGCTGCAGGCCGACATCACGACGCTGGCTGTGGATGCGATCGTCAATGCCGCGAACGAATCCCTGCTGGGCGGCGGCGGCGTGGACGGTGCCATTCATCGCGCGGCAGGTCCTGAACTGCTGGACGCATGTCGCAGGCTGCTCGGCTGCAAGACCGGAGACGCCAAGATCACGGCGGGATACCGGCTGCCGGCGCGGCATGTCATTCACACGGTGGGTCCGGTCTGGCGCGGCGGCGGATCGAACGAGCCGGCGTTGCTCGCATCGTGCTACCGACGCTCGCTCGAACTGGCCGAAGCGCACCAGCTTGCGAGCATCGCGTTTCCGTCGCTCAGCACTGGCGTGTACGGCTATCCTTCCCAGGCCGCCGCGCTGGTTGCGGTGGCGACCACCTGGGAGTTTGTTGCGCGCAAGACGAACCTGCGTGAAATCATCTTCTGCTGCTTCTCGGCTGCGGACTTCGAGACCTACGAAAGGCTGTTGCATTCATGATCGACGGCGACCAGCTACCCAGACTCGACGCGCCGCGTGTGCGACTGCGCTGGCTCACCGAGCAGGACGTGGATGCGCTGTTTGCGGTGTTCTCCGACCGCACGATGATGCGTTTCTGGTCGAGCCCGGCGATGACCGGGCGTGCGGAGGCGGAAGATTATCTGCGACGGATCCACAAGGGCTTTCGCGACAAGACCTTGTTCCAGTGGGGAATTGAACGAAAGCAGGACCAGCAGGTACTCGGCACCTGCACCCTGTTTCACCTCGATCCTGCCAATCGCAAGGCCGAGATCGGCTACTGCCTCGGCAGCGTGTACTGGAGCAATGGCTATATGAAAGAAGCGCTCGGGGCGCTATTCAACTTTGTTTTCGGCACGCTCGAGCTGCGCCGGCTTGAGGCCGACGTCGATCCCCGCAATGCGAGTTCGCTGCGGATTCTTGAAAAGTTCGGTTTCCAGCGCGAGGGCCTGCTGCGCGAGCGCTGGAACGTCGGCGGCGAGATCCAGGACACCGTGCTGCTCGGTCTGCTGGCGCGGGAATGGCAGGGCGGGTCCGGCGCGTGAGCGGGATCGTGATCGTGCCGTACCGGCCGGAACTTGCCGCGGCGTTCCGGCAGCTCAATCTCGACTGGATCGAACGCCTGTTTGCGGTCGAGCCCGCGGATCGCAAAGTACTCGATGATCCGCAACGCGCCATCATCGCACCGGGCGGGCAGATCTTCTTCGCGCTGGACGGCGAGGTCGCGATCGGGACCGTGGCGATGATCCGGGTCAGTCCGGGGCGATACGAACTCGCGAAGATGGCGGTTGCGAACTCCCAGCAGCGGCGCGGCATCGGCGAAATGCTGGGCGTTGCGGGGATCGACTGGGCGCGCACCGCGGGCGCCCGCACGGTTTTCTTGCAGACCAACAGCCGGCTTGAAGGTGCAATCCGGCTCTACGAGCGCCTCGGGTTCCGCCACGCGATCGATCCGGACCCATCCGAGTACGCGCGCGCGGACGTCTACATGGAATTATCAATCAATGAGAGCGGAGGCTAGCCAGGTCATGCACAAGAGCAAGCTTGCTGGATTCATCATCGACTGCAAAACGAATGATCTGAAGGGTGCGGCGGAATTCTGGTCCGCAGCGCTTGGCATGGAGATGCGCGGCCTGGATGGCGAGGAGGGCGAGAAGTACCTACGGTTGGTCGGGCAGCGGGAGCCGCTGCACATCGAGGTGCAGATGGTCGATCACGACAGCCGCGTACACCTCGACATCGGCGCCGACGACATCGAGGCCGAAGCCAGTCGCCTTGAGAAGCTCGGCGCGAAACGGGTCGCGAAAATTCACGGCTGGATCGTGATGCAGG
The DNA here is from genome assembly GCA_031403675.1 of Gammaproteobacteria bacterium. GTDB lineage: Bacteria > Pseudomonadota > Gammaproteobacteria > Steroidobacterales > Steroidobacteraceae > SCUD01. The sequence goes on from JANNTO010000138.1 coordinate 23,824, forward strand.
CGCCGACCGGCCAGCGCTTCTGCGTCGTCCAGGCGAAGAGCGAGGAATTCCTGAGCCAGGCGCACGTCTGGAAGTAGCGGCAAAGGAAACCGGAAACCCGCTTGTTCGTAAAGATCTGTTGTATTGCGAATCTCGACGAGGCGCGGCTCGCGATTTCCGCCGGTGCCTCCGCGATCGGACTCGTCTCCGCGATGCCGAGCGGTCCCGGACCGATACCCGAGGAGTTGATCGCGGAGATTGCCGCGAGCGTTCCGGCGCCGACCGAGACCTTCCTGCTGACGGCGCTACGCGATGCCGAGGCGATCGCAGAGCAGCATCGGCGCTGCGGCACAACGGCATTGCAACTCGTCGATGCGGTGCCGGAGGCTGAGCTGAGGCGTTTGCGGCGGCTATTGCCTGGCGTGCGCCTGGTGCAGGTCATTCACGTCAGGGGCCCGGAATCAGTCGACGAGGCGGGTACGGCGGCGGCGTTAGTCGATACACTGCTGCTCGATTCGGGCAATCCGCGCCTCGCCGTGAAAGAATTGGGCGGCACGGGCCGTGTTCACGACTGGACGCACAGCCGACGGATCTGCGAGACGGCCGCCGTTCCAGTACTGCTGGCCGGCGGCCTGCATCCCGGCAATGTCCGCACCGCGATGGAGCATGTGCGGCCGGCGGGGCTCGATGTGTGCAGCGGGCTACGGATCAATGCACGGCTCGATGCAGGGAAGCTGCAGGATTTCTTCAGGGCGATTCACTGAAAACAACGGAGAACTTAAATGATCGGTTACGTGTCAGTCGGAACCAACGACATCAAGCGCGCCGCGGCCTACTACGACAAGCTGCTCGCGGAACTGGGCGCCAAGCGCATCATGGACTTCGGCTCCTTCATCGTCTGGGGCACCGGCAAAGGTAAGGCTGCTTTCGCGGTTGCCGAGCCCCACAACAAGATGCCGGCGACCGTCGGCAACGGCGTGATGATTGCCTTCGACATGGGCGAGCCCGCAAAGGTCGACGCGATGTACAAGAAAGCGCTGGAACTCGGCGGCAGCGACGAAGGTCCGCCCGGCGACCGCGGCGACAAATACTACGGCGCCTATTTCCGCGACCTCGACGGCAACAAGCTGAACTTCCACTGCTGGACATGAGCGGGGGCGTGTTCTCCATCTCGTCCGTCGCCGTCTGGGCGGAAATGGACGCGAATGCGCACATGGAGAATACCGCTATCTCAGCAAGTGCGTGGACGCGCGCATGGGTTTCTTCAAGCAGAACGGCTTTCCGGTCACGGAGTTCGCGAAGCGGCAGATCGGCCCGGTCGTGCGGCGCGACGAGCTCGAGTATTTCCGTGAGATCGCATTGATGGAACCGATCACGGTCACGTTGGCGCTCGGCGGACTGGCGCCGGACGGCACGCGTTTCCGCCTGGTCAATGAGATCCTGACCAGCGAAGGCAAACTCGCCGCGCGGGTGAAAAGCGAGGGCGGTTGGCTCGATCTCGCAGCGCGCAAGCTGACCGCGCCGCCGCCGGATCTGCTCGCGGCGCTCGCGGCGATGCCGCACACGGATGGTTTTGAGGAGCTGCCGTCGAGCGTAAGAAGCTGATCGTGAGCACCTGGCGTGGCCAGTGCCATTGCGGTGCGGTCGGGTTCGAGTACCGCACGGAGATTGCGCCGGCCGTGTGGTCGGTGCGCGCTTGCCAGTGCACGTTCTGCCTGAAGCATGCCGGCGTTTACACAGCGGATCCGTCGGGATCGGTGCGTTTCACGAACCGCCAGCCGGAACTGCTGAGTCGTTATCGCTTCGGCCACCAGACCGCGGATTTCGTTTTCTGCGGGCGCTGCGGCGGTTATCTAGGCGCGGTGACCGAGGAGGACGGCCAGACGCTAATGGTGATCAACATCCACGCATTCGAGCCGCCAGTGGAAGGATTGCCTCCGGCGCAACCGATGTCCTATGAAGGCGAGACGGGCGGCGATCGCAATGCGCGCCGGTCCGCGCGGTGGACGCCGGTCAGGAATACCTGACCTCAGCGCTGCCTTACGTACTCGCCCGGCGCCTCGCAGATCGGTGCGTAACCCGCCGCGGGTGCACCCATCTCAGGCGGTGCGACGCGTTCCGCTGTCGAGTGCGTCTTGAGCCACTCGGCCCAGGTCGGCCACCAGGATCCCGGCAACGGCGCGGTCATCTCGAACCATTCATCCACGGTGAGCGCTGGTTCTCCCGCGCGCGTCGTGCGTACGCGATGGCGGCGCTTCGGATGCACCGGCCCGCTGATGATGCCGGCGTTATGGCCGCCGCTGGTCAGCAGGAAGGTGAATTCCGGTGACGAGGTCAGGCCGCTCAGCTTGTAGACCGACTTCCACGGTGCGACATGATCGGTCTCGGTGCCGACCACGAACATCGGCAAACGGATGTCGCTGAGATTGACGGTTTCGCCTTCGACCTTGAAGCGTCCCTGCGCGAGGTCGTTGTGCAGATAGAGCCCGATCAGGTACTCGGTGTGCATCTTCCACGGCATGCGCGTGCCGTCGGCATTCCAGGCCATCAGGTCGATCATGCCGTCGCGTTCGCCCTTCAGGTAGGACTTCACCGCGGGCTGCCACAGCAGATCGTGCGCGCGCAGCAGCGTGAAGGCGCCACCCATCTGTTTCGAATCGAGGACGCCCTCCTTGTACATCAACGCTTCGAGCATCTCGATCTGCGCCGGGCTGATGTAAAGCGACAGCTCGCCGGGCTCACTGAAGTCGGTCTGCGCAGCAAGGAGCGTGATGTCCTGGATGCGCGTGTCGCCCCAGTCCGCAAGAGCGCTGGCCGCAATCGAGAGCAGCGTGCCGCCGATGCAATAGCCAACGGCGTGAATGCTGCGCTCCGGCACGACGGTCGCGACCGCGTCAAGCGCGGCGTAGAGACCCTTGCGTTCCGACACGAATAAATCCTACATGCCACCGGGCGTTGGCTTGTATCCCAGCCCTCATGGAGC
>JANNTO010000139.1:0-8444 GCA_031403675.1 Gammaproteobacteria bacterium
CTCTCCATGCGTCCCATCCACTGTGCTGACTGTTGTCGAAGCTGGGATCGGCCCAGTTGGCAATCCTTGAGTCGCGCAAATGTATCCGTTGCTCATCTGCCCACACGGATCTCTGTCGATGCTCCACGTAGACCCACCCGACCTAGATAACAGCCAATTACGGAGATCGGTGGCAGCTTGTCGGTCGCGACAAGCTGCATGCTCAACAACATCCAGTAAGTTCTCGCAAAATCCGCTAGGGTCAGTGGCGCTGAGAGAACTGTTCCTGACATAGGAGTAGCGGTTGAGACTCTGACCATCGAACGGGAACTGAACGAATGGATCGGCAGACATGAAGCGGCCTACAACTGGATCGTAAGCTCTGCCGTTCATGTGGATCAAGGTCAGATTATCGAGATGCTCGTGACCGGTGAATCCATCTCGCGTCGTGGCGCCGATGGCGGTCATGTTTCCAGCGCTTGGCGATCCTGCCCAATTACTTCCACGGCGCCGACCGAAAGAATCAAAGCTCTCGGCAACCGTGACAACGACACCGGCGGCATTAATGACCTTGTCAGTGCTACCGAGATGGTCATGCGTCAGATAGTATGTTTCCTCGGTTGGCCCGCCACTTGTCCTGCGCATGTAGACCGCCGCCGTCCCGGTTGGTGCCTGGATGTAGTGCTTCCAGGTTGTCACGCCGGACTTCGTGACCTTGTCAACAAGGCCTCCGACATAAATCGTTGTCTCGGTCGTTCCGGCGTAATTCGCAACCTGTTTCCAGCGATTGCGCTCCGGGCCGTAGAAGAACTGGCTGTAGTTTCCACCCGTTTGATTGATTGTGTTGGGCAAGTTGTAGCTAAACCAACTGACCGTTGCGTCATTGCGCTTGGTCATGTTGCCGTTGGCGTCGTAGCAATAAACGAGACTGCCAGCCTTTCGCACGGCATGCCGCTGGCTGTGCGAGTAATACGAGCACCCAGTTTGCGCTGTGGTGTAGTTGTAGGTCCCTACATTCTCCGCCGGATTCGTAAGACTTTTCTTCGACGTGATGTTCCCAATTGAATCGTAAGCCAGATCCAGGTTCTGACTTCCGTTCAGCGTTGAGTAGTCCAGCCGGCCTAGTACATCGTAGTAAAAGGACTCTGTCAGATTGCTTTGATTGAGATCTTTGCGCTGGCTCAGAGTGCCATTACTGTCCCAGGTGTAGTCGAGGTTCTGAATCGCCGAACCGCCGCCGACGCCGGTCTGGCGGTAGTCGATCAGTCCAGTCAACGGATCGAAACCGGAGATCACTCGGATAGTGGCGCCAAGCGTTAAATCGAGAGCGCTGCCAGCCGCGTCAACGGCGTTCAGTTCCCAGAGCACAGTGCTCGGAACTTGGGCGTCCTTGATCTTCTTCATTTGCCCATGGGCGTACTCGTATTCGAGCCTCAAGCGATAGCTTGAAGTGCTTGTGGGGTACTCAAGGCTATGCAACGACCCCTTCGCGTTATAGGTGTAGTCAAAATTGTATGTCGCGTCCGAAACAATTTGCCTGCGAGACAAGCGCCCGTACGTGTCATACGTTGCGTTCTCCGTGTAACCGAACCCCGTGAGACCTGCGAGTTGGCCAATGTTTTTTGAGACCGCTGAATTGCCCCAGGTCCAACTGCTGCTGCCAGCGGGTTCCGAGCGACCGGTCATACGACCAATCGGGTCGTAGGTAAAGGTCGATACCTGGCTTTTCGCGTCAGTCTGGGAGGCAATCTCGCCAAGTGCATTCGGTACATAGAGCCAAGTCCCCATATCAAGGTCGGCCTGTGATGTCTTCATGCCACGCACGTTGTACGAAACCGTACTTGCGATGTTGCCCAAGGCGTCGGTGACTTTTGTCAGTAGACCGAAAGAGTTGTACTGATAGTTGGTGCTATTGACAGCGGCATCAGTCGCGCGAACGGTGTCTCCCCACGCATTGTGGGTGAGACTATCGATGTTCAGGAGCGGGTTGGTCCGCGAGACAGCAAGGCCGTTGAACGCGTAAGTGGTCTGTTGCTGAGGTACGTCGGCCGCGGTATACAAGCCAACCGCGGTGATGCGGTTAATCTGATCGTAACCGACCAGCGCGTATCCGCCTGGCCCCAAAGCCGACCAGTACGGAACGCGCCGCTTGAAAAGTCGACCACGTGCATCGAACTCGGTCTGCACGACAGTCCACTCGCCAGTCACGCTTTTCGTCTGCACGTTGTATGGCCGGTCGAACTGATCGCCGTCGATGACGGCCGGCAGGATCACAACGCCTAGAGTGTCCTGCTCGTCCTGAAGGAGCCTAAGCCTCGTGATTGGCCCGCAGCCAGGACAAGACGTCCACGCCCAGGCTGTCTTGGTCTGGTCAGGGCGGACGCGGAGAGTCGGGCGCCCAAAGGCGTCGTAGGTCCAACTGGTGGCGAGATTGTTGGGATCGGTAACCAAGGTCGGAAGGCCAAGATCGTAGCGCCATTGCTGATTCGACACATGCCCAAGTGCATTGGTCACGCTGACCGGGAGCTGACCACGGGGACCCCAATTGATTTGCGTCAGCCGCGGCGTCATGCCGATCCCTGTGACGGTTTCGGCTGAGACGTTGCCAAAAAGGTCGTATGCGTAGGCTATCGTCACCTGCAACGTCGGGTGCCCGGGTTCCAGCTGACCCTGTGTCGGGCGGCATTTCAGGGCGTCCCAGGTTGCGGACTCGGTGGGCGTGATCAGCGCACCATCAGTAAGAGTGTGGCTTGCACTGGTCTGGGTGGTCTGCGGGCGTCCGAGACACCAATTCGTCGTATCGTTCAGGACGGATGAATGCAACAATCGCGAAGTGCGGAATGCGCCCGTGTTCAGACCAGTCGCGACTTCCGTGACCGTCTCCGTCTGATCCGTAACTAGTCCCGAAATCGAGTCGATCGCAGCGACAGCGGAAGTCGTTGTGGAAACATGAGTTCCGTTGTATGTACCGCCGACCTCGTAGCGTTTCGACTGACTCGAAGCAACGTACGGGAACTTGCGTGTCGTGTAGCCAGTGCCGTAGGTAAGCGATGACCATGTGTTCGAACGATCAGCAATGAGTTGGCCTGCGGCTTGCTTGAGAATCGTGCTGAACTGCAGTCCGATGAATGGGAATTGCTGCAGGAACGACTCTTCGCTCCGCTGGTTGTAGCCCAGAGTCGCATCTGTGGTGATTTTCTTCACGAATCCTAGACTACCGCGACCTTGGGCGTTGATTCGCAGCCCTTCGTACGCGAATGTCTGCGATGTCGTGGTACCGGTCCCGGAACCGTCAGTGCGATTCAATGTTGTAACAACATGCCGGCCGTCCTGGGCATCGCGGTCGGGGAACTGGGCCGAGCTGCCTTTCGTATGAACGCCAGAGGCTGTTTTTGGTTGATAAACAAATGAAGCAGCAACTCCATAGCCGTCGGTTGCAGCGATCATCAGGTCAGGCTTAACACCTGCATGGAGTCGGTACTTGACGACGCCGCCACTACTGCCGACCAGCAAGTCCTCCAAGGAATCACCGTTCAAGTCACCGCGCAATCCAGCCGATCCAACAATACCCGTGTTTACAACTGGCAAAAAGCTGTCACCTGTAGAGACCATGACTCTCAACGTGCCCGTATTTGATCCGAACACAGCATCATCCTTGCCGTCACCATTCCAGTCGAATGGAACTGGGTTGTTTGCGGCGCCGACGGTAGATGGGCCAATTAGTTCAGGAAATGCGGCCACGCTAACGCTGCAACCGCTAAATCGCACCCGCCAGTACAGTGTGTAATGGCCATAAAGGAAATCTGTGCAGCCATCGCCATTGACGTCGAGAACGGTTCGCAAACCAATGCCGCTATCAAAATAATCAATGCCAAATTCAGTTAGGGAAAGCCGTGCAATCGTATAGATCTCATCCATCAGGAGATCTTCGCGACCATCGCCGTCGAGGTCCACCTTCTGTCCGGGCTGCCCCAGAAAGGTTCCTCCTTGATTGTTAGAGTAGTAGTACCATTGCTCGTAAATGATCTGATCGCTTGCTACAAAACCGCCACCCTGTTCCGCTAGTCGCACCCTGACGTGCAATGAGTTTTCTGAACTGTAGTCCACTGTGGAATAGACAATATCCCCCAGACCGTCGCCATTCATGTCCGCGCCGCGGAAATCGATAACTTGCAAGGCTACCGGTACGCTAGTGTTGATCGGCACTCCAAGCCCCGTATCTGTCCCCGGCAGGATTTGCCAATAGGGATAGAGACCCGAGAACCATACACTCAGCAGATCCATACGGCCGTCGCCGTTGTAATCAAATGGCGCAATCGTTGTCGCGGGCACATTCGTATTCACTTCAGGACCGAACCCACCGGTTGTCGATGCCAGCCGGTAGCGGGCGGTTGAACCCGAAATCGGAGCAGACCACACCAGATCTGCGCGACCATCGCCATTGATGTCGGTCAGCGCAATCGTGTTAGGTTGCGCAGAGACGCTTTGTTCCGCCGCAAAGCCGACTACGCCATTCTGCCAAGAGAAATTCGTGACAGCGAAACACTCGGTGCCGCCTACTCCACATTCTTGCAGCGATGCGAGTCGACTGTGCCCCGCCGAGGAGAGGTATGGCTCATAGGTCAGCTCATAGCGTTTGATCACTGCGCCGTTGTAAAGGAGGTCGATTCGATCAAGCCGAACAATTTGGCGAACTGGCATTCCGGCCACATAGGCAAGATCAACCTCATTGCTGGGGCGATTTTCGTAGACGAAGGAAGCTACATGCGAGGCTGTGACGCTTTGACCAGGGTTTGAATTGTAGCTAATGGTCGAAATGCGTTGACTGTTGTTCTGTATGGTGTAAGCGAAGTCGATGACATTGCCAGTACGATCGAGGATGCGGTTGATCGTCCAGTTGTAGTTTGTGCGCGAATCGGTGGTGGCCCCGTATTGCCGAGTCAGTCCATCCGGACCTTCGACAGTGAAATAGGTGGGCCCAAAACCAGTGGTTCCAAAACGCTTGATGCGGGAATAGGACTCGATTTCTGTACGGTATTCTGCGCTCGTGCTTTCGTATGGGTATCCATTCGACACAACAAGTCTGACTCCGTCCAAGCAGAACCGATCGGCCGTTGTCCCTGTAATTGGACCAACTACACCGTCCTGAGTGATCGTGGACGGGCAACGGCTGATCTTGGACAAGCTACCGATTGACCAGCCGACACCAACGAGTCCGCCGTGATTGTTGTGGCGGTACTCCAATGACAGGCTCGGAGTCAGCCCGTTGGTGCCAGCCGGAAGACCAAGCGGGATCGAGTATGCGGCCTCACCGAGGGACGTTACTGACCCATTGCCGACTGTGCGCCCTGTCGCTCCAAGCATCACTGGACTTACCAGCGCAGAGCAGATGAATACAAGGGCGGCAGACAGTTTAAGGTGCGCGTAGAACATGCGACCTCCCAAATTGCAAGTCACCGGAACAACCCGAGATGGACATTCTTGATCACACTGTAATTGGCCATAGCGTTTTCACGCTTCCTTCGTTCACCATTACTTTTCACGCGCGACTCTCGCCAATTTCCATGTCTGTCAGGCGCGGGGGGGTGAAGCGAACGATTGTGTGCTGGCACAATTCCGCAGCCACTCGCCTCTTTCGAGGTCGAGCAATTCATATCGTAGGAAGGGGTTCTCAACATTGGACGTGCCGAAGTTCAGCATCGGCATCGCGCTCCCCCGAATCGTAGCCGTCGTTCTATGCATCGATTGGTCGAGACATGCGCTCAACATGGCTCGTGCCGGCGCCACCATGCGCATGGCAACGCTCGACGCGAGAATGCTCCTCCATCACGGGAACTATCAATGGGCAATAAATATATTGTTTTTGGTGAGACTTTGGGACGAGTCATGACAGTAGGCACCGTGGACTCTTGCCTTTTTTGGGACGAAAGGGTCGCGTAAGTCCCCCGCCAAGCAAGCGGTTTGGAACTAGTCTCAGTTGGAAGACTCAGCCGGCCGCGATGAACGACTCGCGGTCGAGCCGCCGGTAGCCGATCGCTTCGGAAAGCTCCGTCACTCCCACGCGCGGCAAACCGCCGAGATCGGCGATCGTGCGGCCAACCCGCAGGATCCGGTGACAGGCGCGGGCCGACAGTCCCAGTCGTCTGGATGCCGTATCGAGCAGGCTGTGTTCACGCAGGCCGAGTCCGCAGGCCTCACTGAGCGCCCTCGGTTCCAGCATCGCATTGAGCGCGCCACGCTCTAACTGCCGCTCGCGCGCGATCGCGACGCGCGCCGCGACGACAGCGCTACTCTCGACCGCGGCCGTCGTGGGCCGCAGCGCCGAGTATTCGAGCCGCGGCACTTCGACGTGCAGATCCACGCGGTCAAGCAGCGGACCTGAAACTCTCGATCGATAACGCCGGATCAGCGGCTCGGTGCAACGGCAGCGGCCATTTGAATCACCCGCATATCCGCACTGGCAGGGATTCATCGCGGCGATGAGCTGAAATCGGGCGGGAAACTGCCCGCGCCAAGCCGCACGCGCGATGCTGACCGAACCGGTCTCGAGCGGCTCACGCAGCGCCTCCAGCACGTCCCGGCGGTACTCCGGCAATTCGTCCAGAAACAGCACGCCGTGATGCGCGAGCGAAATCTCGCCCGGTCGCAGCCGCCCGCCGCCGCCGATCACCGCGGCCGCGGACGCACCGTGATGCGGCGCGCGAAACGGGCGTCGTCGCCATTCCGCGATTGGCGGCAGCGGTCGCACCAGCGAATGCAGCATGGCGCATTCGAGTGCCTCGGCATCCGCGAGCGGTGGCAATAAGCCCGGCAAACGCTGGGCGAGCATGCTCTTGCCCGCTCCCGGCGGGCCGATCAGAAGCAGGCTGTGGCCGCCGGCGGCCGCGATTTCGAGCGCGCGCTTCGCCGCCGCCTGGCCGCGCACATCGGCCAGATCAGGACCCACGGCGCCGCAAGTTGGAAGCGTTGCGCCGGTCGAGTATTCAAGACCGGCGCCGCCGCGCAGGCCATTGCAGACCGCCAGCAAAGTCACCGCGCCTGCCACGCAGGCGCCCGGCGCAGCCCGCGCCTCATCAGCGTTCGCCGCCGGTACGACCAGTCGGTGACCTTCGCGCACCGCGTGCGCCGCCGCGGCGAGCACGCCGCGCACCGGTCGAAGTTCGCCTGACAGTGAAAGTTCGCCGTGAAACTCGATCGCTTCGAGACCCGATGGCGGCAGCTGTTCCGATGCGACCAGGATGCCAAGCGCGACCGCGAGGTCGAATCGTCCACCCTCCTTCGGCAGATCCGCCGGCGCGAGGCTGACCGTGACCCGGCCGGCCGGGAAATTGAACTCGCAATGCGCCAGTGCGGCGCGCACGCGTTCGCGGCTCTCGCGTACCGCGGTTTCGGCCAGGCCGACGATCGAGAACTGCGGCAAGCCTGCGCCGCAGTGCACTTCGACACGCACCGGCGGTGCGTCGAGCCCGAACTGCGCGCGGGTCAGGATGGTCGCGAGCGTCACGGGCTCGCGCCCGCGATTGCTACTTCGTCGCGCCCTTCTCGAGTGCAGCCAGGCGTTTCTCGAGCTCCTCGAGCCGCTCGCGACTGCGGCGCAGCACGGCAGCCTGGATGTCGAATTCCTGGCGGGTCACCAGGTCGAGCCTGGTGAGTCCGCTCTGCAGCAGCGCCTTGAAGTTCTGCTCGAGATCGTTCTTGAGCGCGGTCAGCCCGGGCGGCACGGCATCCGCCAGTTTGCGGGCGAGTTCGTCGAGGGATCGTGGATCGAATGCCATTGGGGTGCTCCGCGGAACGGTGAGCATCCGGGCCGGCCGCCGGGGCGTCAAGCGTTGCCCCGCGATCTTGCAACGACGCACTTCGCCTGCGCCAGGAAGGTGCAGCGGCGGGCAGCACTCGTCGCGCTCCAGATTGTAACTGGTTGATTTTCAAGCGGATCCCCCGCTGGCACGGATGCTGCAACCCCGCTTCAAACGCTACCCGGATTTGGCTGCGCGCGGCCGCGGCGAATCTGACCGGTCGCGGCAATTTTTGCAGCACGCCGGAGGTCTGACGTGGACGAAGCCCTGCCTGCGATCAATAGCGGCGACACCGCGTGGATGATCACCGCGACCGCGCTGGTGCTCTTGATGACCATCCCGGGTCTCGCGCTTTTCTACGCCGGTATGGTGCGGGTCAAGAGCGCGCTGTCGGTGCTGATGCAATGCTTCGCAATCACGGCGCTCGTGTCGGTGCTGTGGATGATGTACGGCTACAGTCTCGCGTTCGACACGACTGGCATGGTTGCCGGCGAAACCGGGCTGCATTCCTTCGTTGGTGGCCTCGACAAAGCATTCATGGCGGGCATCCGCGCGGATTCGCTGATCGCGACGATTCCTGAATCCGTGTTCGCGACTTTTCAACTCACGTTCGCGATTATCACGCCGGCGCTGATCGTCGGGGCGTTCGCCGAACGCATGAAGTTCGGG
>JANNTO010000140.1:0-13122 GCA_031403675.1 Gammaproteobacteria bacterium
TCGAAGTCCTGCACGCCGAAGCTGACCCGGTTGAAGCCAAGGCCGGCGAGCGCCGCCAACCTTGATTCGTCAACCGTTCGCGGATCGACTTCGATCGAGAACTCCCGCGAATCGTCGTCGCGCAGCGAAAAGCCGTGACGCAGGGATCCAATCAGCTCTGCGAGTTCGGCGTCGCTCAGAAATGTCGGCGTGCCGCCGCCGAGATGGAGCTGGTCCACGATCCGGTCGTGGTCAAAGCAGCGCGACTGCAGCTCGATCTCGCGTTGCAGGCGGCTCAGGTAGCGCGCGCCCGCCGTGCGGTCGCGGGTGATGATCCGGGTGCAGCCGCAGTAGAAGCAGGGACTGGTGCAAAACGGCACGTGCGCGTAAATCGAAAGCTGGCGCGGTATCGGGTCGCCGTTGGATTCCTGCGCGGCCCGCAGGTAGTCATGCTCGGTGACCGATTCGCTGAAGTGTGGAGCCGTCGGGTAGGAGGTATAGCGCGGCCCCGGCACGTCGTAGCGGCGCACCACCGCGGCATCGAAGCGGACTCCGGCTTCCATGACGGATGAGTCTCCGGCGAGCCGCACGCGGCCCGCAATGACCTGGATCAAGGGCGGGGTGTCACTGCCCCATTCAGCCGACGCTGCGAGTCTCGCCGCCGCCCCTCTGGGCCACCTTGGATGGGGTCGGGGAAACCCACATCTGATACATCGACACCACCCACATGAATGCGAAACACAGGCCCATGGTTGCGCCGGCGCACATCACGACCCAGGCAAACGGGTGGTAAAGCTTGGTGAAATACCAGGAACTGACATCCGTCATCACCGCGACGAATGGCAGGGCAATGACGGTGCACTTGAACCATACCGGCCGCACGTAGGCGTGGCTGAAAATGAGGCCCAGGATGAAGAAGATGAAACTGATCCCGAACAGGTGAATATGTGACACGCGCACCAGCGTGAAAATGTCGGCGCCGGTGTCCTGTTCCGTCACCTTCAGCAGGTTGTCGTAACCGCCGAGGTTCGCAAGGTGCGGATTGCTGCCGTCGTGGCAACTCATGCAACGCTCATCGAGCATGGGCCTGATGACCGTCTCGTACCCGGAGCGATCCGGGCCTTTCTGCACCCATTGCACGATCATGGCGAGTTCGTCCGCCGGCAACATCGTGGACATCGACCCACGCAGCGCCGATTCGAGACGCGATGCTTCACCGCTGCCGGTGTAGGCGATGACGAGGTCCTGATAGGAAAGCGAGCCCGCTTCGCCATCGCGCGCCGAGTACGTATGAAACAGGTAGATCAGCGCGAACAGGTAGCCGAGGCTCAGGATGATCAGCACGGCCGTATACAGCGTGCGCAGGCTGTACGGGAGTTCTGAAAAGTGGCGATACTGGCGATGCAGCGGAACGTCATTCATGAGCGGGCAACTGCACGTAAATGACGGCGCGCGGCTTCTGTTGCGAATAATGGTTGGCGAGCATCCCCACATCCACCTCGGTCAGAACTTTCGACATGGCTGACATCGCCGGGCTCTTGCGCGCGCCGGTCCGATACGCATTCAGGATCCCGGCCAGATAGTCTGCTTGCTGCGCCGCCAGGGCCGGTACGCGCGGATCGGTGCTATTGCCATTGACGCCATGGCAGCGATCGCAACGCTGCGTCCAGTCGGCCGTACTGGGGGTCTTGGCGAGCTTCGGCGCCTGCGGCTGCAGGCCGGCGTAATAGGCTGCCAGATCCGTCAATGCGGCATCCCCAACGGATGCTGCCGGACCTTTCATCATGGGATCCGCTCGTGAACCATCCTGGTAGGCGCGCATCGCGGCAGCGAAATACTGCGCATCCTGACCGGCAAGACTCGGTGTCATGCCGGTGCTCACGCCGGCGTCCCCATGGCAGGCGACGCACGCGGCCGCTGCGGTCTTGCCGGCTGCGCGGTTCCCCGGCGCCGGAGTCTGCGCCCTGCCCACCTTCTGGGCGGCATAGAACAGCGCGACGTTATCGATGTCGCTGCTACTGAGTCCGGCGACCAGCACCTTCATCATGTCGTGCTTGCGCTGGCCGCTCTGGTAGGCGTTCGTCGCCGCAACCAGGTACTTGGGGTCAAATCCGACCAGGCTCGGCATTCCAGGGATCTTGCTGATCCCGGCTTCGCCATGACAGCCCCCGCAACTGGCCGCTGCAGTCTTTCCGGCGCTGACCGGGTCAGGCCCGCTCGCGGCGACTCTGGCCTTTGCGGGCGGCGCCGGCTCGGCCGGATCGAGCGCGGCATACCATGCGGCCACCTTGACCAGCGCATCGTCGCTCAGGAACTTCGCGGCGTCGGCCATCATTCCCTTGCCTCGGGCCCCCGACTTGTAAGCTTGAAGCTCGATGTGCAGGTAGACCGCACGCTGGCCGGCAAGGTGTGGCACGCCCTTGGCGGGGCTGATGCCGTTCGGCCCGTGGCAGCGTGCACAGGAGGCATCAGCCACGCGCTTGCCTTCGGCAACATCCTGCGACGTTGCATACGCGGCACGGAAATCGTCGGTTGCTGCAGGCCGCACCGTTTCTGCCACAGCCATATTGGCTGGAGACACGCCGGCGGCGATGATCCCCGCGACCAGGATCCGCGACGCGGCGATCGCGACCCTCGAGTTTCGATTCATCAACATTGACGCGAATGGTCCCACGGGCCGCAACGATATACTATGAATGGGCTGGACGGGAAAATGCGCAAACCAGCGAAGATCATGCTGCGTTGGGCCAGCCGACTTGATGCAGATCAGCTTGGATATATTCCAGCATGCTAATTTACGGTTGATCAGAAAGGAGAGAGACATGAATCGACAAGTGCTGGTCATCCTTGGAGCGGTAGCGGCGATGCTCGCAGCGGGATCGACGCTCGCGGCAGACGGCAAGGAGGTTTGGGACAAGCGATGCGCGGGCTGCCATGCGGTGATGGCACCGAAGACCGCTGACAAAGCGGCCTGGGCCCCATTCGTGAAGCTGGGGGTAGAACAAGTGACTGCCTCCGTCGTCAAGGGCAAAGGCGCGATGCCTGCGAAGGGAACCGCAGCGTCTGACGCCGAGGTCAGGGCATCAGTGGAGTACATCCTCAGCCAGATGAAGTGATTGCCCGGCGCAGCCGCCGGGTGGGGAGGGTCAGCAATGATCAGACGCATCCGTGATTGCGGAGCGATGCTCCTTTGCCTTTCCATGCTCGGCGCGTGCGCGCCGAGAAACGTCAGTTTCAGTGCCGACGTCCAGCCGATCCTCAAGAAGTATTGCCTGGAATGCCACATGCCGGGTGGGACTGGTTTCGGCGCAAGCGGTTTCGACATGAGCGGCTACGAGACTTTCATGAAGGGCGGCAAGTTCGGCGCATTCGTGATACCCGGTGACCCGTTTGCCAGCAACCTGATGGTCCTGGTCGAGGGTCGTGCGCATCCCTCGATCCGCATGCCGCACGGCCGCGAGAAGCTCAGCGACCGCGAGATCGAAGTGCTGAAGGCATGGGTGCAGGAAGGCGCGAAGAACAACTGAGAACGCGCGCCAGCCACCCGATGAAGTTGCAATCCCGGCCGGATGGATTGACCGCGTGGATTGTCGCGGGCGCCATTTCCCTTGCCGCGCTCCTGGCCATTGATGCAGCGGAAGCCGCGGACAACTCCTTGTGCCTCGGTTGTCACGGCATCGAAGGATTCGCCATGCCGGGTGCGGACGGCCAGATGCGCCCGCTGCACGTCATCAAGGACAGATTCGAGGCAAGCGCGCACGGTGAGCAACTCTGCGTCGGGTGCCACCAGGACATCAGCGGAATTCCGCACGAAAAGAACGGCAACATCCAGGTCGGGTGCGTGCAGTGCCACGAGAACCTTTGGGCGGAGGCCACAAAGGACAACCGGGCGCGCGACTCCGAAAAACTCGGCATGGTGAAGCTGCAGATCGACCGCTACATGAAGTCCATTCATGCGCGGCCGAACATGCAGGACCAGTCGCGCACCAATGCGACTTGCTACGACTGCCACGATGCCCACTACGTCTATCCGCAAGGCAGCGCGGTCCGCGCCGAGTGGCGCCTGGATATCCCCAACGCCTGCGGAAAATGCCACACAGCGCAACTGCAGGCGTACGCGACTTCGGTGCACGGCAAGGAGGTCCTGCGGAACGCCAATCCCAAGGCGGCGATCTGCTCGGATTGCCACACGACCCATGACGTCGAAAGTCCGGCGATGGATTCGACCCAGCTCGTGATAACCAGGAACTGCGGCAATTGCCATGCGGAAAGCCTGAAGTCCTACACGCAGACCTATCACGGCCAGGTCAACACCCTCGGCTACGCCTATACGGCCAAGTGTTTTGACTGCCATGGAAGCCACGCGATCCAGCGCGTCGACGATCCGGCATCCACGGTGCATTCCGACAATCGCCTGGAAACCTGCCAGAAGTGCCACGAGGGTGCGACCGCGGGATTCGTTACTTTCGAGCCGCATGCCACGACGCACGATTACGACCGCTACGCCTACATGTGGATCGCGTCGAAATTCATGATCTCGCTGATCGTCGTCGTGTTCCTGTTCTTCTGGACGCATTCGGCGCTGTGGTTCTACCGTGAATACAAGGATCGCCAGGCGCGCAAGTCCAGGCCGCACGTGCAGACCGCCGAGCTGCCGCATTTGCAGGGCAAGCACTACCGGCGTTTCGGGCTCGGCTGGCGGCTCGTCCACCTTTCGTTCGCAGTGGCGTTGATGATTCTTTCGCTGACCGGCATGGCGGCTTTCTACGCCGAGACCGGCTGGGCGGCTGCTGTCATGCAGGCACTGGGCGGTCCGAAATCAGCGGCGCTCATCCACCGGGTGGCCGCGGTCGTCATACTTGGGCTATTCGTCGGTCACGTGCTCTATTTCGTGGTCCGCTTCGCCCCACGTTGGCGGACATTCAACTGGTTTGGGCACACCTCGCTGGTGCCCAGCCTGCAGGACCTGATGGACATCAAGGCCATGTTCCGGTGGTTCTTCGGCAAAGCGTCGCGCCCGGTGTTTGGCCGCTGGACCTACTGGGAGAGATTCGACTACTGGGCACCGTTCTGGGGCCTGACCATCGTGGGCGGAAGCGGCCTCATGCTGTGGTTCAAGGAATTGACCGCTGCGGTCTGGCCAGGATGGATATTCAACATCGCCACCCTGGCTCACGGCGAAGAGGCCTTCCTCGCGATCCTCTTCCTCTTCACGGTGCACTTCTTCAACAATCACTTCCGGCCGGACCGGTTCCCGCCTCCCGACATCTCGATGTTTACGGGCACCGTGTCGCTCGAGGAATTCCGGCGCGAGCACACGCTCGACTACGATGAACTGGTCGCGACTGGACAACTTGAAAAGTACCTGGTGAACATTCCGTCGCCGGCCATGACGCTGGGTTCGAAGATACTGGGTATCGTCTTGCTCGCTTTCGGGTTGGCGCTGCTGGCCCTGGTGCTCTTTGGATTCGCAGGGAGCTTGGCCGATGCGTGACGGAGTACTATCTGTCCTGATCTCGAGGACTCAAATGAAACACTTGGTGTTCGCTATTGCCGTCTCGATTGCGCTGATCGGCTGCTCGGACAAGGACGTGTCAGCCGCCGGACCGGAGTCTCAGACGCTGCCGGCAGCCGACATCGAAGCAGGCAAAGTCCTGGCCGAGCGCGACTGCAAGGGATGTCATGGATTGGACGGCAGGGGCGCCGCGCCCGGCATCCCGCATCTCGCGGCGCAAAGCGAGCGTTATCTGGACGCTTCCATGAAGGCTTATCAGGACGGCAAGCGCACCCATGCGGCGCTTCGCGACATGACGTCCGGGATGAGCGAGGCCGATCTGCGTAATGTCGTCGGGTACTACGCCGGTCTGCCGGCTATCAAAGTCGCCTCCGGTGAAAGCGCTCCCCGTTTCCTTCCCTATGAAAACGGCAAGGCACTGGCATCAGCCTGCACCAAGTGCCACGGTGCGGACGGCAACACGACGACTCCAGGCATGCCGAGCGTGGCCGGCCAGCAGCCCCACTACCTGGTCGTTGCCGTGCAGGAATACCTGAACGGAGTGCGCGCGACGGATCCGATGCATTCACTGTTGCGCCGACTGACCAAGCTGGATGTGGAAAGCGTGGCGCTGTATTTCGCATCCCAGGAACCCGCACAACGCAGCGCGCCAGCATTCGGAGATCCGATCGCCGGTGAACCGCTGACCGCCGTCTGTGGCGGCTGCCATGGTTCGCATGGCGTCAGCACCGATGCGGCGACGCCGAATCTTGCCGGCCAGGATGCCCAGTACCTGGTCAACGCCGTCAAGTCGTACCGGAAATCCCGCCGGCACGAAGGCATGGAAACGTACGTCGGCGACCTGGGCCAGAAAGACATCGAGAACATCGCCGCCTTCTACACTGTGCAGAAATCCAGGCCGGCCGAAAAAGGCCAGACACTCGTGCAGGACCTGATCGCGAAATGCGATCGCTGCCATGGCGCCAGCATGGAGAATGCTGCGGTCGCGGTGCCGAAGATCAGCGGGCAGGACAAGGATTACCTGATCATGGCCTTACGGGCTTATCGCGATGACCGTCGCGAGAGTTCGACGATGCACAACATGAGCCTGCCTTACAGCGACGCCATCATTGAGAGTGTTGCGTCTTTTTACGCGAGCCAGCCAGCCCGCTAGGCGCCGATCAGCGGTACAAAATCGCGGCTTGAAGGGCCGCAGCATGACCTGGATCAATTACTTGGTCGGTGGTCTGTGCTTCCCTTGCTACGCTTGAGTGTCCTGCAGGGCTAATTCGCAACAAAAGCACGATCGATACCTGTCGTCTCGGTGAAGGAACCTGATTATGGTTATGGACGCAAGGCTTGGGAGTCGTTTCGCCCTCCTCCTGTTACTTGGTCTGGCCCTGGCCGGATGCGGTGACAGCGGTTCGACACCTGTCCCCGGTCCCGCGGGCCCGCCCGGAGCGGGTGGACCGCCAGGACCTGCTGGCCCGCCCGGCGGAAGCGGCGGCGTTCCAATCGACAGCGCCGCAAACATCAACATCACGGTCACCAGCGTCACCGTGCCCGCAGGTGGCGGCGCCCCCGTCGTCAGGTTCAGGTTGTCCAACGATTTGACCCAGGGACTGGTCGGGCTGCCAGCCGCGGATGTGCGTTTTGTCCTGGCGCAGCTTTCGCCAGGAACCGGCGGCGGGTCCAGCCAGTGGCAGTCCTATGTCAGTCGTACCAGCGGTGTAGCCAGGCAAGCCAACACCGAAACCGCCGCGCCGGCCAGGTTGGTCGACAACAACGACGGCACCTACCAGTACACCTTCGCGAGCGCGTTGACAGCTTATACCGGCGCGCCGGCATTCGATGCGACCAAGACGCATCGTCTTGGCATCGAGATTCGCAATCAGGCTCCGGTCACCGGCAACGGCATATTCGATTTCCTGCCGGCCGGCGGCGCACCCACTTTCACGCGCCAGATCGTCGACAACGACACCTGCAACGCCTGTCACGACGTGCTGAATTTCCACGGCGGCCCGAGGACCGATGTCGAGTATTGCGTTACTTGTCACAACCCCGCGTCGATCGACGGAGACACCGGCAATACGGTGGACATGAAGAGACTCATCCACAACATCCATTCCGCCAGGCCGGGCTACCAGATCATCGGATACGGCAACGTGGCGTATGAATGGTCGGAGGTCGAGTTCCCGCAGGATATCCGCAATTGCACGACCTGCCACCAGGAAAGCGATGCTTCCACACCGCAGGCGAGCAACTTCCGACTCGTGTCGAACCGCGCGGCCTGCGGCACTTGTCACTACGATGACGGCATTGCGAACACCGTACACAATTACGCAATCGAAAACGGCATGCATCCGGGTGGCTTCACGTTCAGCGATGACACGCAGTGCGTCGACTGCCACGGGCCGACAGGCACTGTGACTGGTTCCGACGGCCGGCTTGTACAAGTGCCGATCGCGCATGAAATCAGGGAAGACACTGCCGCGCGGGCCTTCGAGTACCAGGTTGTCAGCATCACCAACACCGCTCCCGGGCAGCTGCCGACGGCCACGATTCGGGTACGGAATCCGACCAATCCAAACTACGCCACGAATCCGAACGGCACGGCCTACAACATTGCGGATGCGACCGGGCCATTCCAGACCGCGAGCGCCGCTCTGCGCCTGGACATCGCCTGGAACAACGCGGATCTCGGCAACCTGGATCCGAACGACACGCTTCTGCGCCCGGCTGCTACCGGCACGCCGTTCCTGCCAATCGTCATCGATTTCAAGAACGGAACCGGTCGCACCAACGACGGCACCAACACGTTTACCAAGTCGGCAACGGTCGCCATCCCGACCGGCATCACCGGCTCCGGCAAAGCAATACTGGAAGGCCGTCCGCAGGTCAGCATTGGCGGCGTCCTGACCAGCCTCGAGGTGACGGCCGCGGGCCTGCATTTCGCCATCACCGATCCGGCGCCAGTGGACCGCCGCAAAGTGGTCAACATTAACAAGTGCAATGACTGCCACAAGGTGCTCTCCTTGCATGGTGCCAACCGCACCGGCAATACCGAGCTTTGCTCCACTTGCCACAACCCGAACGCCACCGACATCAATCGGCGCGTGGCGGGATCGGCGTGCGTCGCCGGTGCCGGACCGAACGACCAGACCATCGACTTCAAACGCATGATCCATGCAATCCACGGATCAGGTCATGACGGCTCCGGTCGTGAAGGGACGCAATTCCAGGTGTGCGGCTTCAGTGGTGCATTTACGTTCGAAGTCGGCTACCCGGGCAGGCTGCAGAACTGCGAGGGTTGTCACCTGGCCAACACGTATTATCCGGTCGATCCAGCCAGGGTACTGGCGACGACCATGGATGCCGGCGCGGACCGGTCGACGCTGACGGACGACGTGGCCATTTCGCCGAACACTTCCGTGTGCTCCGCCTGCCACACCAGTTCGCTGGCGGCCGAGCATATGCGGCAGAACGGCGGTGATTTTGCCGCGGGCAAGAACGACACGGGTGCGCTGATTTCTTCCGGGGTCGAGACCTGCGAGCTGTGCCATGGCCCGGGGCGGATCGGCGACGTGAAGATCATGCACGGGGTCGGAACATTCAATTTCAATTGAATGACGAGACCTTCGCTTTCGCAATTTGTCGCGCTGGTCTGCATCGGCCTGGGCGTGCCGATGCCGACGTTCTCGCAATCAGCCGCTCCAGCCGAAGCGGCGGCTTACTCGACGAACGGTGCCGATACCTGTCTTGCCTGTCATAGCAGCCCGGAGGTCCTGGGTATTTTCCGGACCAAGCATGCTGCGCCGGTGGATCCGCGCAGCCCCTTCGGTCACGGGCAACTACAGTGTGAATCCTGCCATGGCCCCGGCGGCGCGCATGCCGGGATGCAGCAGGTCGACGGCAAGCTGGCGCAGGTCATCCGCTTCGAGAAAGGCTCCGCAGCCGGCGTCGCGACGCAAAACGGCACCTGCCTTGGCTGTCACGAGGCCGATACCGGGTTTGCCACGCATGGTGGAGCGCACGATGACAACGACGTCTCCTGCGCTAGTTGTCACGAGCTGCACACGGCCACCGACGCGGTGCTTGGCACGTCAACCCAGGCCGGCAAATGCAATGAGTGCCATGCGTTCCGCAAGAGCGATGCACTGAAGGCGTATTCGCATCCATTGCGCGAGGGGAAAATGGCCTGCACCGGCTGTCATAGCCCGCACGGTGCGACCACGGAAAACCTGCTGGTCCGCCAGACCACCAACGACACTTGCTACCAGTGCCATGCCGAAAAGCGTGGCCCGTTCCTGTGGGAGCACGCACCGGTCGCGGAAGACTGCACCAACTGCCACGACCCACACGGCTCGAACCAGCCTGCGATGCTGGTGCGCCGGGCACCGCTGCTCTGCCAGAGCTGTCATTCGCAGAGCGGGCATCCGAGCTTTGCCCAGGATGCCGGAGGTCTCGCGACCGGCGCGCCATCACAATACCTGTTGGGCCAGAGCTGCATGAACTGTCATTCACAGGTGCATGGATCGAATCACCCGTCGGGGTCGAAATTGATGCGTTGAAAGTTTGAGAGGTCGAGTCGATGCGCGATATGAGGTGGACCCTGCCTGGATTGCTGCCGATCCTGACAATCGCGGCGTCAGCGCTCTTTGCACCGGTCGGTCAGTCGGCGACGCCCGACACTTCCGAATGGAAGTGCGAGCGTTGCCCGTTTGCGAGCGGCTACCAGGCGGATGTCACCGCTGGCAGCAGCTATGTCAGTGACGACGCTGCAACGATTGGCGATGCAACCGGCTACGACGAGCAAGGCGCCTACGTAAACGTCGACGGCGCCGGCCTCTACGCGACCGCCAATCATCGCCTGAGCTGGCGGGTGGAGGATCTGGGGCTCGACTCGCGGGTGGTGGAAATCGACGGCGCGCGCCCCGGGACATTCGCCTACCGCCTCGCCTACAGCCAGCTGCCGCGCCACCGCTTCGACACCACCAGCACGATATTCACCCGCAGCTCGGGCAACCTGCTGGCCCTGCCGTCGACCTGGACCTTTGCCGGAACGACGTCGGGTCTCACCGATTTGGCCGCGAGTCTCGTGTCACGGGACATCGAGAGCGAGCGCAGGACGCTCGAAATCGGCGGGCAATACCTGCCGACGGCACGATTTCGCCTGTTTGCCGACTATCAACGCCAGGAGCGCGACGGCACCGACATTCTTGGCGGCTCTTACTTCACCAATTCCAGTTTGCTGCCGCGTCATTTCGACTATCAGACCGATCAGGTCGATGCGGGGATCCGCTACGACGCGGAGCGCGGCTTTCTCAAGCTTGCGTACTACGGTTCGTTCTTCGACGACAAATTCGACGCGGTCCGCTGGGACAACCCGTTCGTAACGGTACCCGGGGCCGAACAAGGCGCCCTGGCCGCGGCACCGGACAATGATTTCCAGCAGCTGGTCCTGACCGGCAACTATCGCGCGCCGTGGATGGATACCAACATTTCGTTCTCGGCCGCAATGGGGCGAGGCACGCAGAACGATACTCTTCTGCCTTACACGACCAACGCCAACCTTGCCGCCGGTGCCCTGCCCCGCTCCACCCTGGATGCGGAAATCGACACGACCAATCTCGCATTGACGGTCGTCTCGAAACCGTTCCCGAATGCACGCTTCAAGTTCGCTATTCGCTATGACGAACGCGACAACAAGACGTCCCAGCTGCCTTGGAGCCGCGTGATTGCCGACAGCTTTCTTTCCGGTGAGACGGATTTGAATGTTCCATACGGATTCGACCGGCTGCGAATGAATGTGAGCGGCGACTATCGGCCGTTCGAAACCGTCAGGGTCGCGGCCGGTTACGACTACACGGAGCTCGACCGCGATTTCCAGGAGGTTGCCGAGCAGACCGAGGACACCGGCTGGGGACGCGTGCAATGGCGACCCAATCAATACCTGGACATCTCCGCACGCGGCGGCATCTCGAGACGCGAAGTCAATCGCTACGACGAGATGCTGGCCGCCAGTCTCGGCCAGAATCCGCTGCTGCGAAAATTCAACCTGGCGTATCGCTACCGTCAGTTCGGCGAGCTGTCAGCTTCGGCGTCTTTCCCCGAATTGCCGATCACGATCGGGGCCCAGGCGACTTACGCCGATGACAGCTATTCGAATTCGCTGCTCGGCCTGACCGCGGGCGACGAGCTGCGCCTGGCGGTGGACGTCAGCTGGTCCGTGTCGGACCAGGCATCCGTGTACCTGAGCGGCGGATTCGACGACATCGACTCGCAACAGGCCGGAAGCGGCGCGTTCTCGACACCCGACTGGCAGGCGAGCCATTCCGACCAGTTCTACAGTGCCGGCGGCGGACTGCGCATCGCCGGAATCGGCGACAAGGTGGATTTGCAGCTCGACTACACCCGAGCCCAGGGCACCACCCAAATCGACGTCACGGGCGGCGGCGGGCCCAGCCGGTTTCCGGACCTGGAGTCGACGCTCGATTCGCTGCGGGTGAAGATCCTCTACCGCTGGTCCGAGAAGCTCGAGGCGAGCCTGCAGCTGCGCTACGAGAATTTCCCAACCGAAGACTGGGCGCTCCAGGGCGTCGCCCCGGACACGCTGCCGACAATCCTGACCCTGGGTGCACAGCCCTATGACGACGAGGTCTGGATTGCCGGTATCGGTTTCCGATATCTTATTGGCGTTCAGTAGCCTCAAGGCCCAAGGGCTGGGGGATCCATATGAAACGCTGGATTGTCCTATTGCTATCGCTGCTGGCATCGTTCACGGCAATTGCCAAGGATTCGCCGCCATTTGATCCGGCCGGCGATCCGGTGCGGCAGGCTGCGACTTTTCTCAAGGGCAGCAAGCTGACGGCCTTGGGCGGCGTCAAGCGTGTGGCCATCTCACAGTACCGTGTTGAGTTCATGATCGAGAACTCCGGCAAGGCGAGCTCTTCGAGTTCGGCCGGCTGGACCTCGTCTTCCTCGGAGATCACACTGGTCGGCGTCAGTGACGAACTGCGCCAGACCATCACCGACCAGCTCCACGACCAACTGGTGCAGAAGCTGACGGAAGCTGGTATCGAGGTCGTGCCGTACGAGACTCTGAGCGCCAATGAAAGCTACCAGTCGATGGAGCGGATCTTTCGGCGCACGCTGGAACCGGTCGGGATGCAGGCCGGCAAGTCGATCTTTGTCGGGGCCCACGGCACGCCGTATTACCTGACCAACGACGACAAGCACATCGGGCTCGGCACCGCGCTTGGCGGCTTCAGCACGGTGCAACCGCAGAACATCGAACCGCGCATTGCGGAGTCACTCGATGCCACCGTGCTGCGCGCCACGATGTCGGTCAAGTTTGCCGACATCAAGGCGAGTGGTGGCATGTTCCGGATGGGCTCCTCGACCAAGACCAGTGAAGCGCTCGCCTGGGTACCGGAACAGACCCAGTTCCTGTTCGTGACCCCGAATAGCGGCAAGGCGCGGGTGATGCTTGCGAAGACCATCCTGATGCCGGGCGACGCGCTGACGGTGCGCGATATGACGACCAAGGGTGAGAAAGCGACGCAGGCCGTGGCCAACGTCATTACAGGATTGTTTGCGGGCGGTGGTCGTACCTCGCGCAGCTATGAGGCGACCGCGAACCCGGATGC
>JANNTO010000141.1:0-8556 GCA_031403675.1 Gammaproteobacteria bacterium
GTCTCCATGATGCCGCCCAGCACGACCGTCTGGCCGTCCTTGACGAGCACCTGGGTCTGGATGTTGCGCGTGTCGATCGAGGGCACGAAACCGCCGGTCGCGGACGGCACCAGCTGGCCGACGCTGTCCTTGGTGACGGTCAGGTCAAGGATCACACGATTGTCCGGCGTGATCTGCGGCGTCACCTTGAGTGACAGCACCGCCTTCTTGAACTGCGTGGTCGTGGCGCCGCTCGAGGACGATTCCTGGTACGGGATCTCGACGCCCTGCTCGATGATGGCCTCACGCTGGTTTGACGTGATGATGCGGGGCGTGGACTTGATCTCGCCGCGACCTTCATTCTGTGCCGCCGACAACTCGAGATCGATCAGGTAGTCGTCGAAGTCGAGGATTGAGAGCGCGATGCGGCCGGCCGGGTTCGCGACCGGCATATTGACGTTGTAGCGGTCGAAGTTGCCAAACGGCACTTCCACCGGGAACGGCTGGCCCGTGGTCGCGAGGTTGTCGAGCGCGGAGCTCATGATCGTATCGGTGGACTGCGCACTGCCGCTGACCGCGAACAGGTCGCTCACGTCGTCCGATACGCGCGTGAATCCGGTGCGGACCCCCAGCTCGCGGCTGAAGTCGTCGGCCACGATTACGATGCGCGATTCGATCAGCACCTGGCGCACCGGAATATCGAGGGTGGCGACCATGGTGCGCACGGCCGTCAGGTTGTCCGCAGTGTCCTGCACCAGCATCGTGTTGGTGCGTTCATCTACGGTCACGTTGCCGCGCGTCGACAGCAGCGAACCGCCGCCCGCCGACTTCACGAGACGCGCGATCTCGCTCGCCTTCGCATAGTTGATAGCCAGGAACTCGGTGCGCAACGGAGCCAGTTCCTGAATGTCCTTCTGCGCTTCGAGCTCGGCCTTCTCCTGGGCCGCGAGTTCGGCCTGCGGCGCCACCAGGATGACGTTCTCCTTGCGGCGCATGTCGAGACCCTTGGTGCGCAACACGATGTCGAGCGCCTGGTCCCATGGCACATTCTGCAGGCGCAGCGTCACGCGCCCCTTGACCGAATCCGACACCACGATGTTCTGCCCGCTCGTGTCAGCCAGCAGCTCCAGCAGCGGACGCACGTCGATGTCCTGGAAGTTGAGCGTCAGGCGCTCGCCGGTGTAGATCTTGTCCTTGTCGGTCACCGCGGCGGTGACGCGCGGGCGCTGGCGGACTTCGACCACGTACTGGTTGTCGGTCTGGTAGGCGAGCTGCTCGAAGTCGCCGGTTGCAGTCACGACCAGGCGCGCGCTGTCGCCGACGCGCAGCGCGTCGAACATGGTCACCGGTGTCGCGAAATCCACGACGTCATAGCGCTTCATCAGCTGATCGCCGAGCGCGACGCCGGTGAAGTCGACAATCACGCGGTTGCCTTCCTGCTTCAGGCTCGCGGGGGTCGTCGGATCCGAGAGCTGGACCACGACGCGACCGGCGCCTTCAGGTGAACGGCGGAAATCCACGCCGGTGATGCTGCGCCCGCCGCCGGACGCCGCCACAGCAGAGGCCGGGGCCGCCGTATACGACGCGGCTGCAGCGCTGCCGAGTGTCACGATCACGCTGTCGCCGTCGGCAATCGCCGAGTACGGCACCAGCGCATCAAGGTTGAATACGACACGCGTCCGGCCGGTAGCCTCGGCCGCGACGATCGTGTCCACGCCGCCTGAGCCGACATCGATACGCCGGCTTTCGAGCGCGAGCGCGACATCAGGCAGGTCGACCGACAGCCGCGCTGGGTTGTCGATGGTGAATGTCAGAGGCTGTGGAGCGACGCCGTCGGTGCGCAACCTGATCTGCAGGGTCGAACCCTGCATCGGTTGCACCTCGACCGCGGTCAGTCGCACTGTGCCCTGCGCCACCGCGGGCGGTGCCCACGCGATGACGAGCGCCGCCAGTGCGCCGCCGAGAGCCCTGCCCAAGAGTTTCAGATTGTTACCAACCATCAGACGTTCTCCCAGAAATCAGTCGCTCAGCGCCAGCGCCGCGGGGCGCTCGAGATAACCGCCGAGTCCATCAGGAACAATTTCGGTTACGGAAATGCGTGCGTCGCTGACGGTCATCACGCGGCCATCATTCTGGCCAAGGTGATTGCCGGGCAACACACGGTGAATCAAACCATCGCGGGTCTGCACCAGGCCGTAATTTCCGCCGCCGAGGCGGAGCGTTCCGACCATCTTCAATGTGTCGAGCGGAAACTGCTCGAGGTACTCGCGCGGGCGCTGCACGTCCGGCCGCGGGCCGCTCGGGTTCTCGCCGGCCAGGCTCTGCAGGAACGGCGAACGCCGATCCGCCATCTGGTATTCGTGGCTGAGATAGGGCCGTACTTCCGGCAGCGGCTGGATGCGCCCGCCCGGCCGTTGCTTGGTTTTTTCGATGTCAGCGCGCAAGTCGTCGAGGCCGTCGGAACAACCGCCCAGGGCCAGCGTGCCGGCCAGGCCGGCAACGGTCAGTAGCGTGCGCATGCGTTGCTGGCTCATGACTCTTCCCGCTTGGTCTTGCCGCGTTTCTTGACCTTGTCCTCG
This sequence comes from Gammaproteobacteria bacterium, assembly GCA_031403675.1. Lineage (GTDB taxonomy): Bacteria > Pseudomonadota > Gammaproteobacteria > Steroidobacterales > Steroidobacteraceae > SCUD01. Next base: position 2,559 of record JANNTO010000141.1, read on the forward strand.
GGTTCAGCCGCGGCGGACTCGTCTTCGTCGAGGTAGCGATAGGTTTTTGCGGTCAGGTTCAGCGTCAGTTCGTCGCTCGGCGCCGGTGCGCGACCGCGGCTCGCGCCGCGCGTGCTGCCACGCGTGATCTCAAGATCATGCAGCGTCACGATGCGCGGCAATGCCGCGATGCCCGAAACGAACAGGCCGAACTCGTGGTAACCACCGGTAAGCTGGATCTTGATTGGCAGCTCCGCGTAGAAATCTTTCTTGGTCTCGCCACCCGGCTGGAACAGGCGTTCCTGCAGGCCCGATGCGAGCCCGGTCTGCGAGATATCAACCAGCAGGCTCGGCACTTCGGTCTTGCCGGGCAACTGGCGCAGCATCGCGCCGAACGTACGCTCGATCTCCGCGAGCTGCTGCCGGTAGGACTCGAGGTTCGCGGCCTTGCGCTGCTTCTGGTCGAAGGTCTCCCACAGCGACTTCTGCTCAGCCTCGGCTTTGCGCAGCAGCGGCAGGTTGCCGTTGTCGCCGATCACGAAGTACCAGACCAGCAGGATGCTCACGATGATCAGAATCAGGCCGATGCCGAGTGCGCGGAACAGGAGCGGCCAACGGCCGATGTCCTTGACATCAAGCTGACGAAGCTGTTCGACGAAGTTCATTTCGGTGCCTCCGAAACGCGGGTATTGCGTTTCGAGGACGCCTCGTCCTCGGTGGCTGCCGCGCGCTGCTGCGCGAACAGCGTGAATTGCGCGCCCGGACCGGCGTCCTTGCCGGTCTGGATCACCTTCAGTTCCGGTGCCGACAGCACTTCGGAGGCATCGATATTGCGCATGAAGGCGGAGACGCGCGTGCTCGACTGCGCGACGCCGTTGAATTCGAGCTTGCGGCCGCTCTGCTTGACGGATGTCAGGTAGACACCCTCGGGCAGCGTCGAGACCATCTGGTCGAACAGCTTGACCACCTCGGGCCGGCTGGCCTGGAGCGTGTCAATGACTTCCATGCGCGCGATCATTCGCGCCTTCTGTTCTTCCAGTGCGAGGATCTGTTCGATCGACTTGTCGAGCTCGGCGATCTCCGCATTCAGCAGTTCGCTGCGGCGCTTTTGCGCATCGATCATCGAGCTGACCGTCAGGTGCGCGAGCAGCGTGACGATGACCGCCAGGCCGAGCGCGGCTCCGAGGCCGATCAGGAATTCTTTCCGACGCCGCTGGCGGAGCGCTAGCCGCCAGGGCAATAGGTTAATACTTGGCATCGTCGTCGAAGCTCCGCAGTGCCAGGCCACAGGCGAGCAGCAATGCGGTTGCATCCCGCGTCACGCCCAGTGCCTTTGCTTTCGATGAAATCTTCATCTGGCCGAGCGGGTCGCCACGCTCTGCCGGAATGCCCACGCGGCTCGCGATCACGTCCGCGACGCCCGGGATATTGGCGCAGCCGCCGCAGATCAGGATCTGCTCGGGCTGACTGCGGCCGCTGCCGGACGCAAGATAAAACTGCAGCGAGCGACTGACCTGCTGGGTCATGTCGTCGATAAATGGATCCAGCACTTCAGGCTGGTAGTTCGAAGGCAGCCCGCCCTCTTTCTTGGCGCGGCCGGCTTCTTCCATCGACAGTCCGTAGGTACGCATGATCTCTTCGGTCAGCTGCTGGCCGCCAAAGGCGAAGTCGCGCGTGTAGACCACGACCAGGTTGCGCAGCACACTGAAGGTCGTGGTGCTCGCGCCGAAATCCACGATCGCGATGGTTCGGTCCATGCCGCCGTCCGGCATCTGATGCGTCAGCAGGCGGCAGGCATTCTCGAGTGCGAAGGCCTCGACGTCCACCAGCTTGGCGACCAGCCCGGAGGCATTCACCGCAGCGACGCGCTGCTCCACGTTCTCGGAGCGCGATGCGACCAGCAGGACGTCCCGCATATCGGGATCTTTCTCGGAGGGTCCGAGCACCTGGAAGTCGTAGCTGACCTCTTCCATCGGGAAGGGGATGTACTGGTCCGCCTGCATCTCGATCTGCTGCTCGAGATCGGCATCGGACAGGTTGCGTGGCATCTGCACGGCCTTGGTGATCGCGGCATCGCCGCTGATCGCAACCGCGCATTCCCTGGAACGCACGCCCGAGCGCTTGACCGCCCGGCGGATGGCATCGCCGACCGCTGCCGCGTCGACGATCGCTTTTTCATTGATGGCGTTGTGGGGGGTCGGTTCGGCCGCATAGGCCTCGACCCGGTACTGTCCGCCCGACTGCGACAGCTCGATAAGCTTGATCGAGGACGTTGTAATGTCCAGACCGATCAACTGGCGGTGCCGCGGTCCCAGCGAGAATTTCGGCAGCTTGAGCACGGAAATTTCCTTTTCAGGTCAGGCTATTGCGACGTCAATCGCTGCGCCGGGTCAACATTGCCAGCCAACTATATAGCAAGCAATTGTCAAATTGAACGTGACCCGACTCGCAATTCACTCGCACCGGTGCCTTTCAACGGGATTCAACCGGGGTCCGGCGGGGTATGCCCCTCGGCCAGACCACCCTGGTTCCGACGTTTTTGCGCCCCCGCGGGGCCTCCGGCGCCAGATCCGCCGCCGATGCTGCTCTCGATCGGAGGCCGGCACCGTGTCTCCCGTCACGGTCCACGCGTCGCATCGGGGCGACCCCGGGGTCCCGGCAGTGCCGCACATTACTATGCATAATCGAACCCGGTGATCACGCGATTGAACCGCAGGCTGCGCATCGTCGCGACCATCATCGTGTCGCTGGCCGGCCTGATCCTGCTGGCATTCCTCTCCACCTACTACTACCTGAAGCCGACGCTGCCGGATGTCGCGGTGCTGCGCGAGGTACGCCTTGCCGTTCCGTTGCGCGTTTACAGCCGCGACGGTCGGCTGCTCGCGCAGATCGGCGAGCAACGCCGCGTGCCGGTCACCTGGGAGGAGATCCCGGCAGTGGTCGTGCAGGCAGTGCTGGCGGCCGAGGACGATCGTTTCTTCCAGCATCCGGGTGTGGACTGGCAGGGCGTGCTGCGCGCAATGGTGGTCGCAGCCACGACCATGGAACTCTCGCAGGGCGGCAGCACCCTGACCCAACAGCTGGTCCGGACCACGCTGATCACGAACGAGAAGCAGCTGCGCCGCAAGCTGCGCGAGATCTTCCTTTCGCTGTCGCTCGAAAATGAGCTGACCAAGCAGGAAATCTTCACGCTGTTCGTCAATACGCAGTTCCTCGGCCAGCGTTCCTATGGGTTCGCCGCGGCGGCGGAAACCTATTTCGGCAAGCAGCTGGCAGCTGTCGATGCAAGTGAAGCCGCAATGCTCGCCGGCATCCTGCAGGCGCCATCGCGCCTCAATCCGGCCGCGAGCCTCGAACGCGCCACCGAACGGCGCGCCTACGTGCTGCGCCGCATGCGCGAACTCGGCTATCTCGACGACGACAGCTGGCGCACCGCGATGGCGAAACCCGTTTCGCGCGAGTTGCACGGCCCGCGCGTGCAGATCGATGCGCCCTACATCGGCGAGATGGTGCGCCTGGCGCTGCTCGAGAAATACGGCGAACGCATCTATACCGAAGGTTTCCAGGTGATCACGACGGTCGACAGCCGCCTGCAGCGCGCAGCCGATGTTGCGCTCAGAAGCGCGGTGCTCGAATACGACCGCCGGCATGGCTGGCGCGGCCGTGCCGGGCGCATTGCGCTCGAGGGTGCGACGGACGATGACCTGGCCCGCGCGCTCGAGGAGTATCCGGTGGTCGGCGGACTACTGCCGACGGTGGTCATCAAGGTAGTCGGCGCCGATGCGACCGTCGTCGCGCGCACCGGCCGCCGCTATCGCCTGCCGATGGATGGCATGCGCTGGGCGCGCAAGGGCGATGAGGCGCCGCAGACGCCGCGCGAGGTGGTCGCCGTGGGAGATGTGGTCTACGCGTTACCCTCCTCGGCAAGTGACGCCCTGCTCGCGCAACTGCCGGAAGCACAGGGCGCGATCGTCGCGCTCGATCCGCACGATGGTGCCGTCATCGCGCTGTGCGGCGGCTTCGATTACCAGGCCTCCAAGTTCAATCGCGTGACCCAGGCGCGCCGGCAGCCTGGCTCCTCGTTCAAGCCATTCATCTATTCCGCCGCGCTCGAGGCCGGGTTCACGCCGGCCTCGGTGGTGCTCGATGCCCCGGTGGTCTACGAGACCGCAGTGCCAGAGGACGGAATCGGCGTCCGCCCGGAAGCGGTTGAGGGCGAGGAACAGGAAGAAGAGGACTGGCGGCCGGTCAATGATTCGCGACGCTTTTACGGCCCCACTCGACTGCGCGATGCGCTCGCCCGGTCGCGCAACCTGGTCACGATCCGGGTCATGCGCCAGATCGGCGTCGCCTATACGCGTGAATACGTGCAGCGTTTCGGCCTGCCGAAACAACACATCCCGGCGGACCTGACGGCGGCGCTCGGCACCGCCCAATTGACCCCGCTGGAGATGGCGAACGGGTTTTCCGTGTTCGCGAATGGCGGATCGCTGGTGACGCCGTACCTGATCGAGCAGATCTTTGCGGCCGACGGTTCGATACTGGAGCAGGCGCAGCCGAAGGTCGCCTGCAATCATTGCGGCCCCGGCGGTCCCGGTCAGGCCGGCACACCACCAACCTCCGTCGCGGTTGGCGCATCGGGCGTGGTGCGTGCCAGCGACATTGGCGGCGCCTTGCCGTCGCCCGCCGAGGAGCAACGCGCAACGCGTGCGATCTCGGAGGCGAATGCCTGGATCATCACGGATCTGCTGCGCGACGTCGTGCGTCGCGGCACCGGGCAGCGCGCCCGCGCCCTCGGACGCGCCGACATCGCTGGCAAGACCGGAACGACCAACGATGGCCGCGACGCCTGGTTCTCTGGTTTCAACCCGGACCTGGTCGCGACCGTCTGGGTCGGTTTCGACCAGGAGCGTACGCTCGGTGCCGACGAAGAAGGCGCGCGCACCGCGCTGCCGATGTGGATCTACTTCATGCGCGAAGCGCTTGCCGGCCTGCCGGAACGCCGGCTGCCGATGCCCGACGGCGTCGTGACCGCGCGGGTCGCGATGGACGGCGAGTTCGGCGACGGCACAGTGCCGGCCAGCGAGTTCGAGTATTTCCTGGCCGATCACCTGCCGGCCGGTGTCGCGGGCGCCGAAACCGGCACGCCGCAGGACGTGCCGCCGGCCCAGAAATACGAGGAACCGATCTTCTGATGGCCCGTCGATCTGCGCGTGCTGACCTGATGCGCCAGGCCATCGCACGCGAGGCCGCGCGCCTGATGATCGAGCATGGCCATGGGGATTACGGCATTGCCAAGCGCAAGGCTGCAGAGCGATTCGGTGTCATCGATCTCGCCGTGCTGCCGAAGAACACCGAGATCGAGGCGGCGCTCGCCGAGCACCAGCGCCTGTTCGTGCCAGACGCGCATGCGAATGAACTGTCGGCGATGCGCAGTTCGGCGCTCGACGCAATGCGCCTGCTGGCCGAATTTGAGCCGCGCCTGGTCGGACCCCTGCTCACCGGCACGGCCACGGCACACAACGACATCACGCTGCACCTGTTTGCCGACACGCCCGAGAGCGTTGCGGTCAGGCTGATCGATCGCAACATCAAGCACGAGGTTGCCGAACGGCGTTTTCGTGTGCAGCGCGACGAGTTCGAGGCCTATCCGGCGGTGCGTTTCACGGCCGGCGCCCACCAGGTGGATGCGACCATCTTTCCGCGCGACGGCATTCGCCAGGCGCCGCCTGGTCCGGTAGACGGCCGGCCAATGCGGCGCGCGACACTACAGGAAGTCGAAGTACTGCTCGCCGCGAGATAAGGGGACTGTCCCTTCTTATAGGGGAAAAGGGGACAGTCCCCTTTCATTCGAACCGGAGAATATCGCCGGGCTGGCAAACGAGCGCCTTACAGATCGCATCGAGCGTCGAGAAGCGGATCGCGCGCGCCTTGCCGGTCTTGAGGATCGACAGGTTTGCGAGCGTGATTCCGATCCGATCCGCTAGCTCGGTCAGCGTCATCCGCCGATCGTGGAGCA
>JANNTO010000142.1:0-3341 GCA_031403675.1 Gammaproteobacteria bacterium
CGGTCGGGATACCGAACGCGAGCCACTGCGCGAAGCTGATGGTCTCGCCGTAGTTCTGCTGCATGAAGCCGACCACCAGCGCGTTGGTCGCCGTGCCGACCAGCGTCCCGAGCCCGCCGATGGTCGCCGCGTAGGCGACGCAGAGCACGATCGCCTTGCCGAAGTTCCGGGCGTCGCGGTCCTCCGTTGCGGCATCCGGCGCGACGATCAGCGCGACCGACATGGCGACCGGCAGCATCATTAGCGTGGTCGAGGTGTTCTGCACCCACATGCTGACGAAGCCGGTTGCGCACATCATGCCGAGCACCAGCCCCTGCGGATGACCGCCGGCGCGGGCGACGATCGCATAGGCGATGCGCCGGTGCAGATTGCAGCGCTCCATCGCAAGCGCCAGCAGGAAGCCGCCAAGGATCAGGAACAGCGTGGTATTGCCGTAGCCCTGCGCCAGGCTCGAGGCCGACGCCGCGCCAAGCGGCGGCAGCACCGCGAGCGGCACCAGCGCCGTGGCCGCAAACGGCAGCGCCTCGGTTGCCCACCAGATGGCCATCAGCGTCATGGCGCCGGCCACCTGCCAGCCGGCGGGAGAGAGACCCTCTGGCGGCGCGGTCAGGAGCGTCGCCGCGAACACGGCGATGCCGAGCACCAGACCCAGGTTCTGCGCAGTCTTGCGGCCCGTGGCGTCGCTCACTCCCCCTCCCTGCCGCAATGCGGCGCGCCAGTATAAAGTGGCGCGGTTTTCGAGGGTGCTCGCGCATGCAGGAAACGATCATCGTTGTCGGGGGCGGCCATGCCGGCGCACAGGCCGTGGACAGCCTGCGCCGCGACGGCTTTGCTGGCCGGCTGGTGCTGGTCGCGGCTGAGCCGCTGCTCCCCTACCAGCGCCCGCCCCTGTCCAAGAAATACCTCGCCGGCGAATTCGAGGCGGACCGCCTGCCGATTCGCCACGCGCAGTACTACGAGACCATCCACTGCGAGGTGCTGCTCGGCAACCCGGCGGTCGCCATCGATACCGCGAGCCGCAAGCTCGCGCTCGCCGACGGCACGACACTCGACTACAGCAAGCTGGTGCTCGCGATCGGCGGCCATGCGCGCCCGTTGCCGGTGCCCGGCGCCGATCTTGAGAGCGTGCACGTGCTGCGCACGATGGCGGACGTCAACGCGATCCGCGCGCGCATCGCGCCGGGCCTGCGCGCCGCGATCGTCGGTGCGGGCTACATCGGCCTGGAATGCGCGGCCACGCTCAGGAAGCTCGGCGTCGAGGTCACCGTCATCGAGATGATGGACCGCGTGATGAGCCGTGTGGTCGCGCCGGAGATGAGCCGTTTCTACCACAAGGAGCATGTGTCGCACGGCGCCACGGTGCTGACCGACAGACGCGTCAGCGCATTCATCGGCAGCGGCAAGATCGAAGCGGTCGAATGCACGGACGGCACCCGCGTGCCGGCGGAGCTTGCGATCGTGGGCATCGGCCTGGTGCCGGATACCGGGCTCGCCGCCGACGCGGGTCTCGCCTGCGACGACGGCATCATGGTGGACGAGCACTGCCGAACGAACGATCCGGACATCTATGCGATCGGCGACTGCTGCAATCATCCTAGCCCGCGCTACGGGCGCCGTATCCGGCTCGAATCCGTGGACAACGCCTTCGAGCAGGCCAAGACCGCAGCCGCGAACATCTGCGGCAAGCCGACGGTGCACGACAAGGTGCCGTGGTTCTGGTCCGACCAGTACGAACTGAAACTGCAGATCGTCGGGCTCAGCCAGCATTATGACAACGTGGTGCTGCGCGGCGACCCCGACTCGCGCGCTTTCAGCTGCTGTTACCTGCGGGATGGCGAGTTGATCGCGCTCGACGCCGTGAACCACGTCAAGGACTTCATGGCCGCGCGCAAGCTGATCGCCGAGCGGGTGCGCCCGGACCTGGCCCGCCTGGCGGATCCCGCCCTCGCGCTGCGCGACACTTTATAATGGCCTGAATGGACAAGATCGACACCGTCGAGCGCGAGTTCCGCACCATGCTCGCGAAGATGACCGGCGGACTCGCCCCGCAGGACTACGGCACCGCGTTTTGGGACTGGTGGCTCAACCTGGCGAAGTCGCCGGAGAAACAGCTCGAGATTCAACAGACCGCGATGAAGCAGGCGATGGATCTCTGGCGCTTCAATGCCGAAGCCGCCCAGGGCAAGCCGATGGCGCCCACCGAGAACGGCGACCGGCGCTTCGCGAATCCCGCCTGGCAGCAATATCCATTCAATGTCTATGCCCAGGCATTCCAGAACGGCATGGCGCTCCTCGAGCAGTCGGCCCGGGGCATCGAGGGCGTCGAGCCGCGCAATGCCGCGCTGGTCGAGTTCGCCGCGCGCCAGGCGGCGGAATCGCTCTCCCCAACCAACAATCCGCTCACCAATCCCGAGGTGCTGCAGCAGACGGTCGCCGAGCGCGGCCAGAATCTTGCACGCGGCTACAAGAACTTCCTCGACGACATGGAGCGCACCCTGTCCGGCGGCGACGTGCCGGGCACCGAGGAGTTCAAGGTCGGCGAGAAGGTCGCCGTCACCGAAGGCCAGGTGATCTTCCGCAACGACCTGATCGAGCTGATCCAGTATTCGCCGACCACACCCGACGTGCACGCCGAGCCCGTGCTGATCGTGCCGGCCTGGATCATGAAGTACTACATCCTCGACCTGTCGCCGAAGAACTCGCTGGTCGCCTGGCTCGTGGACCAGGGGTTCACGGTGTTCATGATGTCCTGGAAGAATCCGACCGCCGCGGATCGCGAACTCGGCATGGACGACTACATCCGCAAAGGCCTGTACGCGGCACTCGACGTCGTCGGGGCCGTCCTGCCGGATCGCGGCATCCACGCCGTCGGCTATTGCATCGGCGGCACGCTCCTTTCAATCGCAGCCGCGGCGTTATCCGACTGGGGCGACAACCGCATCCAGGACATCACGCTGTTGGCCGCGCAGACGGATTTCAGCGAGCCCGGCGAACTCTCGCTCTACATCAGCCCGGCGCAGATCGAGATGCTCGAGGCCCTGATGTACAAGGAGGGCGTCCTTGATTCGAAGCAGATGGGCGGCGCCTTTGCGATGCTGCGCGCGCACGATCTCCTGTGGCAGCCGGCCGTGAAGTCCTACCTGAAGGGCGAGCGCGACGACATGATCGACCTGATGGCCTGGAATGCCGACGGCACGCGCATGCCCTGGAAGATGCACACCGAATACCTGGTCGGGCTCTACCTCCAGAACGATCTGGCCCTGGGCCGTTTCAAGGTCGAAGGCGAAATGATAAGCCTCACGGACATCCGCGTGCCGATGTTCGTCGTCGGCACCGAAACC
>JANNTO010000143.1:0-2349 GCA_031403675.1 Gammaproteobacteria bacterium
CGTCGCGCGCGAGTGCCTGGCGGTGCGCGCGGGCTGCGGCCTGTTTGACGCGTCCACCCTCGGCAAGATCGAAGTGGTGGGGCCGGATGCCGCCACGTTCCTGTCACGTATGTACGTGAATAATTTTACAAGCCTCGCAGTCGGGCGTTCGCGTTACGGCATCCTGTTGCGCGACGACGGCTTCATCTACGACGACGGCGTGATCGCCCGGCTGGCGGACAATCGTTTCCACGTCACGACGACCACCGGCGGCGCGGCCCGGGTGTTCGCTTTGATGGAGGACTACCTGCAGACTGAGTGGCCCGATCTCCGGGCCTGGCTGAGCTCGACGACCGAACAGTGGTCCGTGATTGCGGTGCAGGGGCCGCGCGCGCGCGATGTGCTGGCCGGGCTCGTGACGGACACCGACCTCTCGCCGTCAGCTCTGCCGCACCTGGGTGTCGCCAACGGGCGCATTCGCGGCATCCCGATGCGCCTGTTCCGTGTGAGTTTTACCGGCGAACTTGGTTTTGAGGTCAATGTCCCGGCTGACTACGGGCTGCCGGTGTGGGAGGCGATCAACGCCACCGGAAAGGAGTTTGGCATCACGCCCTACGGCACCGAGGCGATGCACGTGATGCGCGCTGAAAAGGGCTACATCATCGTCGGACAGGAGACGGACGGCACGGTCACGCCGGAGGACGCGGGACTTGGCTGGGCGATCGCCAAGTCCAAGCCCGATTTCGTCGGCAAGCGCTCACTCGAGCGGCCCGCCATGCGGGCGTCGGGCCGCAAGCAGCTGGCGGGGCTTCTGACCGTCGAACCTGCGACGGTCCTGCAGGAGGGCGCGCAGGTTGTCGCCATGCCCGCGCAAACACCGCCAATGCAGCTCATCGGCCATGTCACCTCGTCTTACGCGAGTGCCGTGCTCGGGCGGTCGATTGCGCTCGCCATGATCGCGGACGGGCGCGCCCGCGTCGGGCAGACGCTCTACGTGCCAATGCCGCAAGGCGACGTCGCGGTGAAAGTCACGGCACCGATGTTCTACGACGCTGAAGGAGCGCGCCTCCATGGCTGAAGCCATTGCCCGCCGATCGGTTGCAGTTGGCGCGACGCCGTGGCTTCGCATGTTGCCCGCCGCCGCAAGATTCATCTTCCGTGGCAATCCGGCTGCCCAGGCTGCGGCCAGCGCAGCCTTTGGAGTTGCGCTTGCCAGCGACGCCTGCCGCGCCGGGGCGAACGGCGCGCGTTCCACGCTGTGGCTCGGTCCCGACGAATATTTGCTGATCGTGCCGGAGGGGGAGGCGCGGACAATCGCAGCCGACCTGGCCCGTGCGCTTGGGAATGAGCCGCACTCGCTCGTGGACGTGAGTCATCGCCAGGTGGCGCTCGAGCTCAGCGGACCCCATGCCACGTGGCTGCTCGAGGCGCAGTGCCCGTTGCCGCTGCGTCTCGAGGCATTTCCAGTGGGCCAATGCACGCGTACGGTGTTCGGCAAGGCCGAGATCTTGCTGTGGCGTACCGACGCGGAAACCTTCCGTGTCGAAGTGGCGCGTTCCTTCACCGGCTATGTGGTGGATCTGCTCCGCGAGATTGCGCGCGAGCTGGAAGGGTAGTGGTTCAGTTCGACCCTGGGCGGAAGTTCGGATTGTCGAAAAACGACCGCTGCAGCGCAGCGTTAGACAACCTAGCGGTAAATTTCCTTGCGATCGCCGATCTTGAAAATCGTTAGTTCGCGCCGATGGTCATCAACCAGATAGACGACGCGGTAGTTGCCCTGCCGGATTCTGAGTCGGTCCGAATATCCCGCCAACTTCTCGCAACTCCGCGGTCTGGGATCGTCCGCCAGCGCATGGATTCGGTCAACCAGTCTGGCTCGGTCTGCCTTCGAGCCCAGCCGCTCCAGTTCCCTGCCAGCCGAGGACTTGATCAGGACCCTATAGCCGGCCACGGCGCTTCATGCCCCGAACGAAGCTCTCAAAGGGAGTGCTTCGCTCCTTACGCCGCTCCTCAATCGCCTCGAGATCCGAGGCGTCTTCTGCCAACGCTGCCCGAACGGCATCGTTCACCATGTCGGACATGGACCGGTCACTTGCCGCCGCGCGCAGGCGAAGGGCCCGATGTACGTCAGCCTCGAAATAGACCGTCGCTCGTTTGGGGGTGCTCATCGGGCAATTTTGACGTTATGACGTCATAACGTCAAACCGATGGTTTCAGGCCAGGTTATCTAACGCTTGCGATCAGCTGCGTCGCGCTGCTTACTCTGGTTGCAAGCGACATGCCTGCAAGACGTCAGAACAAATCTTCTTTGCCGCCTGATCAGCGTTGCACATCGAAGTTTATGTCACGGTCTATAACTTACGGGAGTCA
>JANNTO010000144.1:0-2297 GCA_031403675.1 Gammaproteobacteria bacterium
GATGTTGACCTCGATCAAATCGGTAAATCGGTTGGCGGGCGCGAATTCCTCGAGATAGACCGCCGCGGCGACGCCGATCGGGAATGACAGCAGCAGGGTGACGAGCAGCGTCAGGAACGAACCGACCACCGCACCCAGCACACCGGCCTGTTCCGGCTCACGCGAATCCCCGGCCGTGAAGAACACGCGATTGAATCGGCGCTCGACGCGATTCTCGTCCGTCAGCACGTCGAGCCAGCCGAGCTGCAGGTCCGACACAACGCGTTGGTCTTCCGGCAGCTTGCGGTCGATCTTGCCCTTGACGAGCTGATCGATGTCATCGGACGCCATCAGCCAGAGTTCACGGGTCTGGCCGATCAGGCTGCGATCCGCGAGCACCAGATCGCGCAGGTCGAAAGCCGAGCCGTCGCTGATGAGGCCGTAGAGCTGCCGCAGTTCGCGCCGTTCACTGACCTCCGGAAATCGCTCGCGCAGCGCCCATTTGAACACGCCGGAAAAATCGCCATTGCGCAGGCTTTCTTCTGCTCTTTGTCCTTCTGGATCAACGAGTTCCGCATCAAAATTAATGTCCATTTTTATATAGGTCTGCACGAACGCCGTATAGCCCGTGCTGATGATCGAGAAGAACAGGAAGGCAACGAACAGCAGGCCCGAGACCGCTGCTGCCAGACCATAGGCGCGGAAGCGCCGCTCGGCGCGATAACGACGCCGCAGCCCGCGCTCGACGAGTTCGCGGACGCGTTCTTGCGCCTGCGGGGCGCGCACGGCATCCGGCTTATTCATATTGCTCCCGGTAGCGGCGCACGACATGGAGTGCGATCACATTGAGGGCGAGCGTGACCAGGAACAGCACGAGCCCGAGCGCAAACGCGGCCAGCGTCTTCGGACTGTCGAACTCCTGGTCGCCGACCAGCAAGGTCACGATCTGCACCGTTACCGTCGTCACCGCCTCGAGCGGATTCGCAGTCAGGTTGGCGGAGAGACCGGCGGCCATCACCACGATCATCGTCTCGCCGATGGCACGCGACACGGCGAGCAGCACACCACCCACGATCCCCGGCAGCGCTGCCGTCAGCACCACCTTGCGGATGGTCTCCGAGCGCGTCGCGCCAAGTCCATAAGAACCGTCGCGCAGCGATTGCGGCACGGCAGTGATCATGTCGTCGGCGAGCGACGACACGAATGGGATGATCATGATTCCCATCACGAGTCCGGCAGCGAGCGCGCTCTCGGAGGCGACGTCCAGGCCGAGGCGCTCACCGGCGACACGCAGCAGCGGCGCCACGGTCAGTGCCGCAAAGAATCCATAGACCACCGTCGGTATGCCGGCCAGCACTTCCAGCACCGGCTTGGTGACTGCGCGGAATCCGCGGCTCGCGTATTCGGCAAGGTAGATCGCGGATAGCAATCCGACAGGCACGGCAATCGCCATCGCGATGAACGAGATCAGCAGCGTCCCGGCAAACAAGGGCACGGCGCCAAAGGCACCAGAGGAACCCACCTGATCGGCGCGGATGGCTAGCTGCGGGCTCCATTGCGTGCCGAAGATGAATTCCGTAATCGGAACCATCCGGAAAAACTGGATCGACTCGTAGAGCACGGACAAGACGATGCCGACGGTCGTCAGGATCGCGATCAGCGAACAGCCGAGCAGTGCATAACGGACCACCTGTTCGACGCGATTGCGCGCGCGCAGCGCCGGTGTAATGCGCATCAGCGTGATCCAGCCACCGACGAGTGCAATGCAGATGGCTAGCACGGCAGCACCCATCCGGCTCACACCATCGAGCCGCTCCCAGCGCACGGCGGCTGCGGCAATTTCAGGCGCCACCGAATCCGCCGATACGTTTCCCGCCACGACATTGCGCACGTCGTTCAGTACCAGCGACAGTTCGCCCGGCGTCAGCTGCTGCACGTTGCCTGACATCGTCTGAATCACCTGGTCGGCGATGATCCGTTCTTCGAACGCCTGCCAGCCGAGTACCACCACAAGGGCCGGTAGGCTGCACCAGATCGCCGTCAGCAAGCCGTAGTACGCGGGCAGCGAGTGCAGCTTGCGCGCGCCGCGGGGGCCGCCGGCGATACGCAGCGAACGAGCGCGCCCGAGCTGATAGGCAATGGCCGTCAGCACCAGCAGTGTCAGGATCAAGGTCGAGGTCTGCATCCGCATCCCCGCGGGTTCAAAGCGGCAAGCGCCGTCCTGCCCGAAGTCGGCAACCCGGCCTTTCTACGCTCCCTTTGTTACGGAATTGTTGCACAGGGAGGCGCGCCAAAAAGGGGACGCAACCCTTTAAGAG
>JANNTO010000145.1:0-9306 GCA_031403675.1 Gammaproteobacteria bacterium
GGTCTGAAAGTGCTGGTAATCGACGACAGCAAGACGATCCGCCGTACCGCGGAGACGTTGTTGACCACGGAGGGTTGCGAAGTATTCACGGCCGTGGACGGATTCGACGCGCTGTCCAAGATCGCCGATCACCAGCCGGACATCGTGTTCGTGGACATCATGATGCCGCGTCTGGACGGTTATCAGACCTGCTCGCTGATCAAGCACAACAAGGTATTCCGCTCGATACCGGTGATCATGCTGTCCAGCAAGGATGGCCTGTTCGACCGGGCGCGCGGAAGAATCGTTGGTTCCGAACATTACCTCACGAAACCGTTCACGCGCGACGAATTGCTGTCCGCGATCGAACGGCACGTCAACCGGCAATGACCGGGCGGATGGAGACAGGGTCATGGCGCTCATTCTGATAGTCGATGATTCGCCGACCGAAGTATTTCAGATGCGGCGAATGCTCGAGAATCATGGCTTCGAGACCGAGGCCGCCGCGGACGGCGCCGAGGGGATCCGCAAGGCGCGCGAGATCCGGCCCGACCTGATCCTCATGGACATTGTCATGCCGGGGGTCGACGGTTTCCGCGCGACGCGAACCCTCGCCAATGATCCAGCAACCCGGGCGATACCGGTCATCATGGTGTCGAGCAAGAATCAGGAGACCGACCGTATCTGGGGCATGCGTCAGGGCGCGGTCGATTTCCTCGTCAAGCCGGTGTCGCCGGCTCAACTCGTGGAGAAAGCGCAGGCTGCGCTCCTCACGGGCTGATCGGATGCAGCCTGAGCCGACCCTGAGGGCCCTTCGCGACCGGCCGTTTGAGCTGTTGCTGGCACTGGAGAAGCGGGCGCGCGATGTCGCCGCCGGTGCGCGCGATAGTGGGACGGCGCAGGAGTGGATTGGTGTCGCGTTCCGGATGGGGGGCGAGACCTTTCTGGTGGAGCGTGACGAGGCGCGCGAGGTCATGGGCGTGCCGACGTCGATCACCCGCGTTCCGGGCGCACGGCCATGGATCATGGGGCTCGCCAATGTCCGTGGCCAGTTGCTGCCGGTCATCGATTTGAAACAGTATTTCGGCAGCGGCGAGTCGGTGTCTGGTCGCAACACGCGAGTGATCGTGGTCAATCACCGCGAAATACCGGCCGGCCTGATGGTGGATGAGGTACTCGGATTCCGGCGTTTCGCGGAGCGCGAGTTCAAGTCCGATGCGCCGCCGACGATGATTCGGTGCGAGCATTATCTGGCTGGGTCGTTCCGGCGCGGCAGCGAGGCCTGGCCGGTGTTGAGCCTCAGGATGCTGGTCGAGAGCCCGGCGTTCCTGCACGGATCGACCTGAGTTGCGGCGCGGGAAGGGGCACAAGAATGGTTAATTTGCCTGACAGGCACGCGGCAGCGAAATGGATGCCCGTGTTGCTCGCGGGCGGACTCATCGCGACGCTCGTGGCGGCACTGCTGCTGCTGCTGTCCGGCCGAGCGACCGAGCAGGATCGCGGTTATCGCGCGCACTTGGCGGAGCTGACCGTGCTGGCTGGCGCGATGCCGGCCCAGGCGACCGAGGCCGCGCGCGGCGACGAAACCGCATTCGCGCGACTGACCGCGTCGCGCCAGCAGCTGGAACGGGTACTGGCTGAGATCGAGGCGGGTGGCGGCGCATTTTCCGCTCTCTCAAGCCCAAGCGCGCTGCGTCTCGGCAACGAACCGGGCTGGAACAGCGTGCTCGAAAGTTCACAACAGGTGCTCGCGTCCCGCGCGGCGTCGGGTGAACTGAAATCCTGGGCGGATGAATCGCGCGCGGCCCTCGGGCGCGTGCTCGCGGCGACCGGTAATGCGGTTTCCGCGCCGGGCGGTGCCGTTGCACTGCGTGTTCTACCGCGCTTTGAGACCGTAGCCCAGCGCACCGGCGACGATCTCGAGCAATTGGCCGGCACCGCCGGAGACTCGGTCGCGGTGGCGCGGCGCATCTCCGAGAATACCGCTCTGTTGGCACAGTTCCTCGCGGGCCTTGCCGGGCTCGATCGCACCGCCGGCGTACCGGCAGTCAGCGGCGAGGCGGCAACGCGGCTCAATGAAACGCGCGATGCCTTCGCCGTCTACGAGCAACAGTTGCAGGGCACGCTCGAGCGCGCCGGATCGCTTGCGACCGCGCAGCGTGCGGCCGCCGATCTCGCCGCGGCGGCGGCGAAAGTGTCAAAATCGCTCGATGCGCCGTCCGACATCGCGCCCGGGCGATTGGCCGGCACGACACCGGCGCTGATCGCGATCTTGCTCGCCGCGCTCGCATTTATCGGTGTCCTGGTCGCGTGGATCTCGGCAGCGGGCCTGCGTCGCGTCGCAAGCTTCGAATCGGAACGCAACCGGCGCAATCAGGATGCGATATTGCGCCTGCTCGACGAGATGTCGAGTCTTGCCGATGGCGACCTGACGGTGCAGGCGACAGTGACCGACGACATTACCGGGGCGATCGCAGATTCGATCAATTACGCGATCGAGGCGCTGCGCGAACTGGTCGCGACGATCAACGATACGGCGTTGCAGCTCGATGCCGCGGCGCGCCAGACCCAGGCAGCGGCCGGGCATCTCGCCAAGGCGAGTGTCGCACAGTCGCGCCAGGTGGCCGCGGCGACCGACGCAGTCGGCGCAATGGCCGCCTCGATCGAAGAAGTATCCGGCAACGCAGAGCGCTCGGCCGACGTCGCGCGTCATGCGGTCGACGTCGCGCACAAGGGCGGCGACGCGGTGCGCCGCACGATCGACGGCATGAACACCATTCGCGAGAACATCCAGGACACCAGCAAGCGCATCAAGCGGCTCGGCGAGAGTTCGCAGGAGATCGGCAACATCGTCGAGCTGATCAACGACATCGCCGAGCAGACCAACATCCTCGCGCTGAACGCGTCGATCCAGGCCTCGATGGCCGGCGAGTCCGGCCGCGGCTTCGCAGTGGTCGCCGACGAGGTGCAGCGCCTCGCCGAACGCGCAGGTCACGCGACCCGGCAGATCGAAGTACTGGTGCGCACCATCCAGACCGATACCAACGAGGCGGTCGTGTCGATGGAACGCACCACGACCGACGTGGTCGGTGGCGCGCTGTTGGCCGAGAACGCGGGTGCCGCGCTCGGCGAGATCGAGGATGTCTCGAACCAGATCGCGCAGCTGGTGCAGAACATTTCCGCGAGCGCGCGCCAGCAGGCGGCAACCTCCGCGCACATCTCGCGCACCATGCAGGTGCTCCGGGAGATCAGTCAGCAGACCGCCGACAACACCAGTGCCACCTCGACGGCGATTGGCCGGCTCGCCGACCTGTCGGCGCAGTTGCGCAAATCCGCTGCCGGTTTCCGCCTGCCGCCGCAGTTGCCGGCCGCTGGAAAGAAAGGCAAGTCGGCGCCCGCGGCCGCCGGCACGGGCGATGCGCAATCGCGCCGCGCGGCGGGCGCCTCAGGCTGAGCCGGCGTGGCGGATTTCCCATCGGTCAACGAACAGGCCCTGCACCTCGTCGCGCGTGAACTTGCCGCGACGCTGAACGAGGTCCGCATCGCGCTCGAGGCCGCGGCGGAAACGCCGGCCGACAAGAGTTCCGTCGCGAAATCCGCTGAACTGATGCGCGGCGCGCATGGCGTGCTGCGCGTGGTCGAGGTTTACGGTGCCGCGCTGCTCGCCGAGGAGATGGAGCACACCTCACGCTGGCTGGCCGGCAATGACACCGACGCGCGCCAGTTCGTGGAAGGTCTTGATGCGCTGATGCGCTCCAGCGTGCAGTTGCCGACCTATCTGGAACGGGTGCTGAGCGGCGGACGCGATCTCGCACTCGTGCTGCTGCCGCTTTTGAACGACCTGCGCGCGGTGCGCGGGGCACCGCTCCTGTCCGAAGGCACGCTGCTGTCGCTGAATCTGAGTTCCGAGAAGGCCCCGGCCGAGCGTAAGCCCGGGCCTGGCGACCAGAAGCTCACCGTGCCGCAGTGGGCCAGGCGCCTGCGCACCAAGTTCCAGGCCGGCCTGCTGGGCCTGATCCGCGGCGAGGATGCTGCGCAGGGTCTCGCGGCGTTAAGCGAAGTTGCCAACCGCATGGAATCGGTAGCCACGACCGTCGCAGTTCATCAGTTGTGGTGGGTGATCGGCGCGTTGCTCGATGCGCTGCAGTCCGGCGGCCTGCAGCCGAGTGTCACGGTGAAGCGCCTGCTCGGCCATGCCGATCGCGAGCTGAAGCGGCTCTATGCGCAGGGCGAGGAGCAGTATTCCGAGGCTCCGCCGATCGAGCTTTTGAACAATCTGCTGTTCTATGTCGCGCGCGCCGAGACCCATGGCGACCGGATCGACGCGGTGCGCGCCTCATTCCGCCTCGATGAATTGCTGCCGATCGACGAATCGGTCGAGCAGGAGCGCGATTCGCTGTCGGCACCTTCGGTGCGGCTGATGCGCACCGTCGCGGCGGCGATCAAGGAGGATCTCGGTCGCGTCAAGGATGCGCTCGATCTCTATACGCGCAAAGGCGGTCCGCCGGAGGAACTGGCGCCGCAGGTCGACCTGCTGAAGAAGATCGGTGACACGCTGGCAGTGCTGGGCCTGGGCTCGGTGCGCGAGCAGGTCCAGCGCGAACTGGTGCGGCTCGGCGACATCATCGCGCGCCGCACGACGCCCGAGCAGGATACGCTGATCGGCATCGCGGCGACCCTGATCGGAGTCGAGGACGGTCTCGACGATGCGCTGGTGCGACTCATCATGCCGCCTGGCGCGCCCGCGGCCGACGTGGAGACGGATCCCGAATTCCGCCAGGTCACCGAGTCGGTGCTGCGCGAATGCATCATCAATCTGGCGCGCATCAAGGAGCTGCTTGGGCAGTCGCTCGACCCGACCGCCG
This sequence comes from Gammaproteobacteria bacterium, assembly GCA_031403675.1. Classification (GTDB taxonomy): domain Bacteria; phylum Pseudomonadota; class Gammaproteobacteria; order Steroidobacterales; family Steroidobacteraceae; genus SCUD01. The sequence continues at coordinate 4,845 of JANNTO010000145.1, forward strand.
ATCAGGCCGGTCTCGACGCGGCACCGGCGCTCGCCCGCGGCATCACGGCCGGTCTGCTGCTGCTCGGCCGCAACCGCGCGATGGAAGTGATGCGGCGCATCGTCGAGCACGTGGCCGCGCTGCTGGGTCCCGGCAGCCTGTCGCGCAATGACGAGTACATCGATCGGCTCGCGGATGCGATCGTCGGCATCGAGTACTACATGGAAACGCTGCAGGCCGGCCGCGGCGATCCCTGGTACATGCTGGACAATGCCGAGCGCTGCCTCACAGCGCTCGATCAGACGCGTGCCGCGACTGCAATGCCTGCCGCCGCGGTGCCGCATACGGTGGTCGAGCCGCCGCCGCTGGTGAAACCGCCGGTTGCAGCCACGCCCAAGACAGCGCGGGATGAAGCGCTCGCGCGGTCGGCGGTCGATCCGGAGCTGCTGGCGCTCTTCATTGAAGAAGCCGGCGAGGAGATCGCGACTGTCGGTCGGCTGTTCCCGCTGTGGGAAGTCAATCCGGCGGATCGTGAGTCGCTGGCGCGCGTGCGGCGCGCATTCCACACATTAAAAGGCAGCGGCCGGGTGGTCGGCGCCCGCCGCATCGGCGATTTCGCCTGGTCGGTCGAGAACCTGCTGAATCGCATCATGGACGGCACGCTGGAACGCACGCGCAGCATGCTGACGACGCTGCGCGAGTCGATTGCGTTGCTGCCCGCGCTGGTGGATGAACTCGCCGGCAAGACCGGTGAGGTCGCAGGCGTGCAGGAACTGGCCGCGCGTGCGGAAGCGCATGCGGCAGGGCCGGCGGCCGTGGTCGTCGTGCCGCGCGATACCGGTGCTGCGTTGACCGAGCCGACCCAGGTGGTCGCAACGCTCGACGAAGAAGGAATGACCAAGCGGCTGACGACACTGCCTGCGGCGGAAGTCCCGGCAGCGACGCCGGCGCAGCCGGCGGCGGCGGTGCCCGGGGCCCTGGAGCCGGCACCTGAGGACGCCTGGCTCGGACGGCCAGCCGAGTATGCCGAAGGCGGCGATTCCTCGCTGCAGGAGATCTACCAGAAAGAAGTGCAGAGCCATCTCGAGGTGATCCGCGCCTACCTGCGCCACGCCTGGCTCGCGGTCGGCACGCACCGGGTTACCGAGGATCTTTATCGCGCCTGTCATACGTTGCGCGGCGCGTCCCGCACCGCCGGCATTCGGCACAGCGTCCGGCTGGCGGAACCGCTGCATCGCTGGCTGCGCCGCATGTTTGATCACGACGCGGCATTCGATGAAGCCGGTCTCGCCGTGCTGGCCGATTGTGTCGTGGGCTTCGAGGATGTGCTGACCGCGGTACATGAGGACACCGGTCATTTCACCAATGTCGATCGTCTCGTGAAGCGCGTCGACGCGCACGATGCAATGTTGGAACGCCGCCTCGCCGAAGAGCCGCCGCAGATGGATCTGTCGCAGGATATTGTGCTCGAGACCGCCGAGGAACCGGCGCCGGTCGAGCCGGTAGCACCGCCGGCGTCGCAGCGGCTGTCGCTCGAATCGCTGGTTCCGGGCCGGGTCGCCGCAGCGCTGTTATCGGAACGCGATGTGCATGGCGTGCTGCCGAAAGCCCCCGGTTCGGCCGGCACCGAAGGCCGGCCACCCTATCTCGAATCCGCAACGCCGGCTGCGCCCGATGCCGCAGAGCTGCCGCCCGGAACGGCCCGGCAATCACTGGAGCCGCCAGCGGCTCGCAGCGACGATTACGACCCAGACGTCGCGGCTATTTTCAGCGAAGAAGCAACCGAACTGCTGGAAACGGCGGACACCGCGCTGGGCGCGCTGAAGGTCGAGCGTGGCAGCCGCGAGCAGGTCACCGAACTGCAGCGCGTGCTGCACACCTTGAAGGGCGGCGCGCGCATGGCGGGCATCACTGCGATGGGCGATCTGAGCCACGAGCTCGAGTCGCTCGTGATCCGTGTCGGTGATGACACGATTCACCTCGATGAGCGCAGTCTCGAAGTGCTGCAATCGAGTGTCGATGAACTGAACCGGATGCGTGATTTCGTCAGTGCGGGCCGCCCGGTCGAGCAGGCGCGCGATCTGATCACGCGGATCCGGCTGGTCGGCCGCGGCGCTGCTGTGGTAGCGGCGAAACCCGCGGCTGCAGCACCACCACCTGCGCCGCTGCCGGTCGCGGTGCCGATCGTGCCGACTGCGACGCCGGTGGTGCCGCTCGCGGCTCCGGTCGCGCCTCAGGTCGTCACCGAAGGCGCAACCGGAACCGAAACCGAGACTGAAACCGAGGCCGACTCAGCAGCGCAAGCCGAAGCCGCGGCGGAGGAGGCCGTCGTCAGCGTGTCGCCAGCGCCCGCTGCCGCACTGCCGGCACGCGATGCCAGCGCGGATCGCGCTGAAGTCGCGCGCGTCGATGCGGATCTCCTCGATAACATGTTGAATGCCGCGGGCGAGGTCAGCATTTACCGCGCCCGGCTCGAACAGCAGGTCTCCTCGATCGAATTCAACCTGGCCGAGCTCGGCCGCGTCGTGCAGCGCCTAAGGAGCAGCTGCGCAAGCTCGAAATCGAGACCGAGGCGCAGATCCTGCACCGGCATGTGGACTCGGGCACGCGCCGCGACGATTTCGATCCGCTCGAACTCGATCGCTACTCGTCGATCCAGCAGTATTCGCGCGCGCTCGCAGAGACCAGTTCCGACGTTGCGAGCGTGCAGGGCCTGCTCGCGACCCAGACGCGCGAGGCGCAGAACCTGCTGATGCAGCAGGGCCGCATTGTCTCCGAGTTGCAGGGCGGCTTGATGCGCACGCGCATGGTGCCATTCCAGCGCCATGTGCAGCGTCTCACGCGCATTGCGCGCCAGGCGGCAGCCGAAACCGGCAAGAAGGTCGAGGTCCATATCAATGGCGCGGCCGGCGAACTCGACCGCCAGGTGCTCGAACGCATGCTGGCGCCCTTCGAGCACATGTTGCGCAACGCGATCGTGCACGGCATCGAACTGCCGGCCGACCGGGTCGCCGCCGGCAAGGACGAGACCGGCGCGATCGAGGTCACGCTGCGGCGCGAGGGCTCGGAGGTCGTTATCACCGTCGCCGACGACGGCGCCGGCGTGAATCTAAAAGCAGTGCGCGACCGCGCGGTCTCGCTCGGATTGATGACCCCGAAGCAGGAACTGTCGGATGAACAGGCGTTGCAGCTGATCCTCGAACCTGGATTCTCGACTGCCGGCAAGATTACCCAGTCGGCGGGCCGCGGGGTCGGAATGGATGTCGTCGCAACCGAGATCAAGAAACTCGGCGGCTCGCTCTACACCGAGACTGTGGCCGGCAAGGGCACCAAGTTCACAGTGCGTCTGCCGTTCACGCTCGCGATCAGCCAGGCCCTCGTGGTACGGGTCGGCGAAGAACTGTTTGCGCTGCCGCTGCCGACCGTCGAAGGCGTGGTGCGCGTGCCGCGCTCGGAAGTATTGCGCCATCTCGCCGAGGCGACCGCAGGCTTCGATTACGGCGGGCAGAAGTACCGCTTCCAGAATCTTGCCCTGTTCGTTGGCGGCACGCCGGCCACCATGCCCGAGCACGACACCGCCGTGCCGGTGATCCTGGTGCGTGCCGGCGAGCACTCGACGGCGATTGTGACCGACGAGCTGATCGGCAGCCGCGAGATCGTGGTCAAGACCGTTGGCCCGCAGATCTCCGGTATCCGCGGCATCTCGGGCGCGACCATCCTGGGCGACGGCCGGATCTGCGTGATCCTGGATGTCGGCGCGCTGGTGCGTTCCGACTGGCGCCAGCGGCAGGCGCCGGATCCGCGGGTCGCGGGCCAGGTGGATCGACGCGTATTTGTGCTGGTCGTGGACGACTCAATCACCGTGCGTCGCGTCACCCAGCGGTTGCTCGAGCGCAATGGCATGCGGGTCGTGACGGCGAAGGACGGACTCGAGGCGGTCGCGGTGCTGCAGGACGAAGTGCCGGACGTGATCCTGCTCGACATCGAGATGCCGCGCATGGACGGCTACGAAGTCGCCTCGCACGTGCGCAATGACCCGCGCTTGAAGGACATCCCGATTGTGATGATCACGTCGCGGGTCGGCGAGAAGCATCGCGCGCGCGCGATCGAACTCGGCGTCAACGAATATCTTGGCAAGCCCTATCAGGAAGGTCAGTTGCTGCAGGCGATCGAGCCGCTGGTGCGGCGGGCGGTACCATGAGCGCAGACCAGGAACTCTACGGCCTGCTGGTGCCGCTGCTCGACGAGCGCTTGCTGGTGCCGCGCGCCTGCGTCGCCGAGGTCACGGGTTTCCAGCCATTGCAGGAAATGCCCGGCGCTCCGCCGTGGTATCTCGGCATCGCGGCGTGGAATGGCCGCGGCATACCGGTCGTTTCTTTTGAAGGCACCTGTGGCAAGCGCATCCCGGTGATTGGCGGCCGCACGCGCATCGTGATCTTCACCTGCCTCGGCCAGAAACTGCCGGCCGGGCATTTCGGCATCG
>JANNTO010000146.1:0-2090 GCA_031403675.1 Gammaproteobacteria bacterium
CCGATTCCACCGGCGCTGCCATCGACACGACACTGGCGCCGATCCTCGATGCCGCCTCTTATCAGCTCGGCGAGGCGGTGTTCATCCGGCTCGCCGATGCCAACCGGACTCTCGACCCGCTGCTCCGCGATCTCATCGACCTGCGGATCACCACGAGCACCGGTGATGAGGAGGTCCTGCGTCTGCAGGAAACCGGCATCGATACCGGTGTATTCGTGACGGCTTTCCAGAGCGTCGCGATGCCGCCGGCGCCGACGCGTTTCGACTGCCGGTTGTCGGTGATCCAGGGCGCCACATTGCTGGCTGATTACACCGACGTGCTGTTCCCCGCGGATACCGCACAGACCAGCGCGGTGGTGGAGTCATTCGGCATCGTATTCGATTCGACGACCGGCCTGCCGGTTGACGGCGCCACGATCACGCTGATCGACGCCGCGACCGGCCAGCCTGCGACGGTGTTCGGCATCGATGGCACGAGCACCTATCCGGCGACCGTCAGCAGTGGCACAACCGTGACCGATTCCAGCGGACGCATCTACCCGCAGCCACCGGGCGGATACCAGTTTCCGGTCGTTGCGCCGGGGAATTACCTTCTTCAGGTGACGCCACCCGGAAACTATGGCGCGCCATCGATCGTGCCACTGCCGATGCTGCAGGCATTGCGCGATCCGGCCGGCAATCCCTATGTACTGGACCAGGGCTCATTCGGTGACATTTTCAGCCGTCCGGCCGGTCCGGCGCTTCGCATCGACCTCCCGATCGATCCGATAGTGAGCGGCTTGCTCCTGCAGAAGAGCGCGTCCACGACCGAAGTTGGGGCCGGCGAGTTTCTGCAATATCGCCTGACCTTGCAGAATCTCAACACGGCGGGCGCAGTTGCGGACGTCCGCATCAGCGATACGCTGCCGATCGGCATGCGCTACCAGGCCGGCTCGCTGCGCATCGCCGGTCAGCCGGCGCCGGATCCGGTGATCAGTGCCGACGGGCGCACGTTGACCATTGCCATCGGGATCATCGGCGCCGGCGGGCAATTTGAAATCCGCTATGTGGTACAGGTCGGCGCCGGCGCACGTGCCGGGGAAGCCGTCAATCGCGCGACCGCCACTGCCAGCGGCGGACTCGCATCGAACGTGGCACAGATTGCGGTGCGCATCCGCGATCCGTTCTTCACCGGGCAGTTCACGATCATCGGCCGGGTGGTCGAAGGCGAGTGCGGCACACCGTGGCAGGATCTGGCAGGCGTGCCCGACGTGCGCATGCTGCTCGACAACGGCACCTACGTGCCGACCGATCGCGACGGCCAGTTCCACTTCGAAGGCGTGCGGCCCGGAACGCACGTGGTGCAGCTCGATCTCGACAGCCTGCCGCCGTATCTCGAGGCGGTTCCCTGCATCCAGAACAGCCGCTTCGCCGGACGCTCGTTTTCGCAATTCGTGGAAGCGCAGGGCGGCAGCCTGTGGCGGGCGGATTTCCACGTGCGGCGCCGGCAGGCCGAAGTCGGCATCCGGTTACAGAGCACGCTGACCGGTGAAGGGACCGGCGGCGCACTGGCGTTTCGCGTTGAACTCGGCGCCGGCAACGTGGCGATCGGCAATCTGGTCGTGACCGTGCAGCTGCCGGAGGGCGTGAGCTACAGCCCGGGCAGCGCCCGGGTCGATGGCGCGGTCCTCGCCGATCCGAAGATTGAACAAGGATTCGCCACTTTCCGTCTCGGCGATCCGGGAGCCAACTGGCAGCGCGCGATCGAGTTCGGCGGCCGCGCGCCGGGCGCAGTCAGGCGCGGGGACGTCAGGGAATACACGCTGCGCACGCAGTTTGATTCCGGCATGGCCAGCCTCAAGCCGGAAGGCGCGGCCTCGGTCGACAAACTCATTGCACAACTGCGGGGCACCCGCATCAAGCGCATCGCTGTGGTGGGTCACACCGACAGCCAGCTCCTGACCGCGTCTCGCCAGAAGATGTTCCGTGACAACCACGCACTTTCGCAGGCGCGGGCACAGACCGTTGCCGAAGCGCTCGCCGATGGTCTGGGACTGTCAGCCGACCAGTTCAGCACCGACGGCAGGGGTCCCGATGAGCCGCTGGCCGGC
>JANNTO010000147.1:0-11839 GCA_031403675.1 Gammaproteobacteria bacterium
CGCCGGCGCAAACGCTGACCGACAAGGAATACCAGCGCATGCGTGATGCGTCGATCGCCGTGCTGCGTCAGGTCGGCGTCGAATGTGGCGGGTCGAACGTACAGTTCGCGATCAACCCGAAAGACGGGCGCATGTTCGTCATTGAAATGAATCCGCGGGTCTCGCGGTCATCCGCGCTCGCCTCCAAAGCCACCGGATTCCCGATCGCAAAGATCGCAGCGAAGCTCGCAGTGGGCTACACGCTTGACGAACTGCGGAACGACATCACGGGTGGTGCGACACCGGCCTCGTTCGAGCCGGCGATCGATTATGTGGTCACCAAGGTGCCGCGTTTCACGTTCGAGAAATTCCCGGGATGCAATACCCGCCTGACCACCCAGATGAAATCGGTGGGCGAGGCGATGGCCATCGGGCGTACCTTTCAGGAATCGCTGCAGAAAGCCCTGCGCAGTCTCGAAACTGGTTGCGACGGCCTGACGCCGATTCTCGAGCTGCCGCTCGATGCAGACGGCGAACTGCGCCTGGCCGAAGAACTGCGCCACCCGGGCGGCGATCGCATCCGCTTTGTCGCCGATGCATTTCGTGCCGGCTGGACCCTGGAGCGCATTGCTGCGGAATCGATGATCGACCCGTGGTTCCTGGTGCAGATCGCCGATCTGGTGCGCGATGAAGAGGCGGTGCGGGTGGAGGGAATCGCCGCACTGACCTTTGAGCGGCTGCTGGCGCTGAAACGCAAGGGCTTCTCGGATGCCGCGCTGGCGCGCGCGATGGGAGCGCCGGAATCCCGGGTTCGCGCGCGCCGGCTCGCCTGCGGCGTGCACCCGGTCTACAAGCGTGTCGACACCTGTGCCGCCGAGTTTGCGACCTCGACCGCCTACCTGTATTCGACCTACGAACAGGAATGCGAAGCAGAACCGACCGATCGGCAGAAGATCATGATCCTCGGCGGCGGTCCCAATCGCATCGGTCAGGGCATCGAGTTTGACTACTGTTGCGTGCATGCGGCACTGGCGCTGCGCGAAGATGGCTACGAAACCATCATGGTCAACTGCAATCCCGAGACGGTCTCGACCGACTACGACATATCTGATCGGCTCTATTTCGAACCGCTGACGTTTGAAGACGTGATGGAAGTCATCGCACGCGAGAAGCCGGCCGGAGTCATCGTCCAGTTCGGCGGCCAGACGCCGCTGAAACTCTCGCGCCAGCTCGCAGCTGCCGGTGCGCCAATCATCGGCACCAGTCCGGACTCGATCGACGTTGCAGAAGACCGCGAGCGCTTCCAGCAACTGCTGGTCAAGCTGGGCTTGCGCCAGCCTGCCAATGCCACGGCGCGCGACGAGGGGCGCGCGATCGAGCTGGCGCGCGAAGTCGGTTTTCCGCTGATCGTGCGTCCGTCCTATGTGCTGGGCGGGCGTGCGATGGAAGTCGTATACGAGGAAGAAGACCTGCGCCAGTACATGCGCGAAGCCGTCAAGGTATCGAACGACAGCCCGGTGTTGCTTGACCGGTTCCTTGATCTAGCCATCGAAGTCGACGTCGATGCGATCTGCGACGGCCAGGACGTCCTGATTGGCGGGATCATGGAACACGTCGAGCAAGCCGGCGTGCATTCCGGCGATTCGAGTTGCTCATTGCCGCCCACCACCCTGACGCCGGAAACCCAGGACGAATTGCGCGACCAGACCCGCCGGATGGCGCAGGCGCTCAATGTAATCGGGCTGATGAACGTGCAGTTCGCCATACAGAGCGGTGTCGTCTACGTGCTCGAGGTCAATCCGCGTGCGTCGCGTACCGTGCCGTTTGTGTCCAAAGCGACCGGTAGGCCGCTGGCGAAGATCGCCGCACGCGTGATGATCGGGCGCACGCTTGCGGAGCAGGGCGAGCTGGAGGAGCGCGTACCACCGTATTATTCCGTCAAGGAGGCGGTATTCCCGTTCAGCAAGTTCCCGGAATCCGATCCGATCCTGGGGCCGGAGATGAAGTCCACCGGAGAAGTCATGGGCACGGGCCGGACCTTTGGTGAGGCCTATGCGAAATCGCAGGCCGCAAGCGGGGTCCGTCTGCCAACGCGCGGCGTCTGTCTGCTGTCGGTACGCGATCGCGACAAGGAAGGCGCGATCGCCATCGCCAAGCGCCTGAGCTCGCGCGGCTTCGAGATCATCGCCACCCAGGGCACGGCGGCGGCGCTCGAGGCCGCAGGCGTTTCTTGCCGGCGCGCGCTCAAGGTTCGCGAAGGCCGGCCGCATATCGTGGACATGATCAAGAACGATGAGATTGACCTGATCGTCAACACGACCGAAGGCAAGCGGGCGATCCATGAGTCCCGTTCGATCCGGCGCGAAGCGGAACTTCGCAAGGTGACGTACTACACGACCGTCGCTGCGGCGCATGCAACCTGCGACGCGCTCGACCATCTCGAGGACCACGATGTCAATCGGTTGCAGGACCTGCACCGGGAAATCGGCGTCGCATGAGAGCCCCGATTACGCTGAAGGGCGCGGAGCAACTGCGCGCCGAATTGCGCAAGCTGAAATCCGAGGACCGTCCGCGGATCATCCGGGCGATTGCCGAAGCACGCTCGCATGGCGACCTGTCCGAGAATGCCGAGTATCATGCGGCCCGCGAACAGCAGGGATTCGCCGAGGGCCGCATCAACGAAATTGAGTCGCGACTGGCCAACGCACAGGTCATCGATCCGGCGTCATTGCCAAACAGCAATCGAGTGGTGTTTGGCGCGACCGTCGATCTTGCGCCGGTCGATGGCGGCCCACAGGTGAGCTACCAGATCGTAGGTGACGACGAGGCGGATATCCGCCGCGGTCTGGTTTCGATCAATTCGCCAATCGCCCGAGCCCTGATCGGAAAATCGCCGGGTGACGAGGTCGAAGTGGCGGCACCCGGCGGGGCGCGTGGTTTCGAGGTGCTCGCGGTGCGCCTGGTCTGACTCAAGAATCCGGAAGAAGTATCTTATTTAACTTATTGTTTCTCTTGTAGAACAAGCCTACATTTCCGATTTGATAGACGAGTTCCGAGGAGCTGGCCCGGGCCAGCTCCGTGAGCACCGCATTGCGATTGTCGCGATCGCCGACCCGGGCGCGAACCTTGACCAGTTCGTGATCATGCAGGGCCCGGCCGAGCTCGGCAGCGACGTTTTCGGTCAGACCCTGCCTGCCGACCTGCACGATCGGCCGCAGGGCGTGCCCGAGGCGACGCAGGTGTTTCTTCTGGTGGTCGGTCAGTGCCATCGTCCAATTATAGATGTGGAGAGCAGCAAGCGATCATGAGCCGGCGCAGCAAGTCGAGTGGCAGGTGGCTTGAGGAGCATTTCTCGGACCCCTACGTCCAGCTTGCGAAGGACCGCGGGCTGCGTTCGCGCGCCGCATTCAAACTCGAGGAAATAGACCGTGCGGAGAAGCTGGTTTTCCCGGGCGCTGTCATCGTCGATCTCGGTGCAGCCCCGGGCGGCTGGAGCCAGTATGCGGCGCGGGCGCTGGTGGGCCGTGGTTCGGTCTACGCGCTCGACCTGCTGGCAATGGATGAGCTACCGGGCGTGACATTCCTGCAGGGGGACTTCCGCGAACCATTGGTGCTCGACGAACTGCTGCGCCAACTGGGTGGCCGACGTGTGGACCTTGTGATGTCGGATATGGCCCCCAACATCAGCGGAGTGGACGTGATCGATCAGGCGCGCGCCGCGGACCTTGAAGCGCTGGCGCTCGACTTTTCGCGTCAAGTGCTTGGGCCGCAGGGGGCGCTGGTCATGAAAGTGTTCCAGGGGGCGGGGTTCCGCGAACTCCTGGCCGACGCGCGGCGTGGCTTCCAGACAGTCCGGATGCGCAAGCCAAAGGCTTCGCGGCAGCGCAGTTCCGAGACGTATTTGGTGGCCAGGAAACCCCTGCCGTAGTAAGGTGAAACTGTTCTTTTGCGCCCTGGTCCAAGCGTCAGACTAACCGGCGATAGTGGCGAAGCAAGGAACCGCAGCTTGAATGACCTGACCAGAAATATCGTACTTTGGGTGGTCATCGCGATCGTCCTGCTCGCGGTGTTTGCCAATTTCGGCCAGCGTGCCGCGGCGCCGGAGACCGTGGCGTATTCGCAGTTCCTGTCGGAAGTCAGGAGCGGCTCGATCCGCAGCGCCACATTCCAGGGCGATACGATCGTCGGCGAACGCGCAAGCGGTGCTAAGTACCTTACCCAAAATCCCGAGACCGACAATTCCATCCTGATCGGCCTGCTCGACAAGCAGCGGGTCGCGATCGCGGCGCAACCGCCTGAGCGCCAGGGATTCCTGCTGCAGTTGTTCGTCTCCTCGTTTCCGATCCTGCTGTTGATCGGCGTGTGGATCTATTTCATGCGCCAGATGCAGGGCGGTGCCGGTGGCCGCGGCGCCATGTCCTTTGGCAAGAGCCGCGCACGCCTGTTGACTGAGGACCAGGTCACCGCGACATTCGCGGATGTCGCGGGTGTCGAAGAGGCGAAACAGGAGGTCGGGGAGATCGTCGATTTCCTGAAGGACCCCGCCAAGTTCCAGAAACTCGGCGGCAAGATTCCGAAGGGTGTGCTGTTGGTCGGCAGCCCCGGCACCGGCAAGACGCTGCTGGCCCGCGCCATCGCAGGCGAAGCGAAGGTCCCGTTCTTCACCATATCCGGTTCGGATTTCGTCGAGATGTTCGTCGGCGTGGGCGCTTCCCGGGTCCGCGACATGTTCGAGCAGGCCAAGAAGCACGCGCCGTGCATCGTGTTCATCGACGAGATTGACGCGGTCGGACGGCATCGCGGTGCGGGTCTCGGAGGCGGTCACGACGAGCGCGAACAGACCTTGAACCAGTTGCTGGTGGAGATGGATGGCTTCGAGGGAAATGAGGGTGTAATCGTCATTGCGGCAACCAATCGCCCCGACGTGCTCGATCCGGCATTGCTGCGCCCGGGCCGTTTTGACCGGCAGGTCGTGGTGCCGCTGCCGGACGTGCGCGGCCGCGAGCAGATCCTGAAGGTCCACATGCGCAAGGTGCCGATCTCCGACGACGTCAAGCCGTCGATCATCGCGCGCGGTACGCCCGGATTCTCGGGTGCCGACCTGATGAACCTCGTCAATGAAGCTGCGCTGTTCGCGGCCCGCGGCAACAAGCGCCAGGTCACGATGGACGAATTCGAGCGCGCGAAAGACAAGATCCTGATGGGTGCCGAACGGCGTTCGCTGGTCATGAGCGACGAAGAGAAGAAGCTCACCGCCTACCACGAAGCCGGTCACACAATCGTCGGACGTCTGTCCCCGGATCACGATCCCGTCTACAAGGTGACGATCATGCCGCGCGGACGCGCGCTGGGCGTGACCTTCTACCTGCCGGAAGGCGATCGCTACAGCACCAGCAAGCGCCAGCTCGAGAGCCGGCTGACTTCCGTGTATGGCGGGCGGGTGGCGGAGCAGATCATTTTCGGTAGCGAGTCGGTCACGACCGGGGCGCAGAGCGACATCGAGCTTGCGACCAAGCTGGCGCGGAGCATGGTTACGCGGTGGGGTTTCTCGGATCGTCTGGGCCCGCTCGCATACGGTGAGGATCAGGAGGAAATCTTCCTGGGCCATTCGGTGTCGCGCTCCAAGCACATCTCGGACGAGACGCAGCGCATCGTCGACGAGGAAGTACGCAAGCTGATCGACGAAGGTTATCAACGCGCCGACAAGATCCTGCGTGCGAATCTCCCGATCCTGCACGCGATGGCCGAGGCGTTGCTGAAGTTCGAAACCCTCGAATCGAGCCAGATTGACGAAATCATGGCAGGCAAGGCGCCGACGGCGCCGCGCGACTGGGAGGAAACCAGTGCGCCGAGCGGAGGTCAGGGTACTACGGTCAAGCCCGAGCCGGTCATCGGTCCGCCGGCCAGCCAGACCTGACGTCATGTCGCTGGGGTTGCGGACTCGGCATCCCGCCCCGATGCGCCTCCAGTGCGGCCGTCATCTGCTTGACCTCGATGCCCCGATCGTCATGGGCGTCCTTAATGTCACCCCCGATTCATTCTCCGATGGCGGCCGGTATTTCGATCTTCCGGACGCGCTGGCGCAGGCTGAAAGAATGGTGGAAGAGGGCGCCGCGATCATTGACATTGGCGGCGAATCGACCCGTCCCGGCGCCGCGCCGGTCACGGTCGAAGAGGAACTGCGGCGCGTAATTCCGGTCGTCGAACGGCTGGCTGGAACACTCGAAATACCCGTTTCGGTGGACACCCGCAAGCCCGCGGTGATGCGCGCGGCGATCGCGGTGGGCGCTTCGATGGTCAATGACGTCGCGGCACTCTGCGAATCCGGCGCCATCGAAGCCGTGGCTGCATCGGATGTCGCCATCTGCCTGATGCACATGCAGGGCGAACCCCACACGATGCAGCAGGAACCGCGTTATGCGGATGTCCTCGCCGAAGTGCGCAGTTTCTTGCGCGATCGGGTCTCGCGCTGTGTCGAAGCGGGCATCGCGCGCTCGCGTTTGGTCGTGGATCCGGGATTTGGCTTCGGCAAGACGCTCGAACACAACCTGGAACTGCTGCGCCGCCTGCAGGAGATCGCGGCGGACGGCGTCCCGGTGCTGGCCGGGCTGTCGCGCAAGCGCATGATCGGGCTGCTGACCGGGCGCGATAATGGCGACCGGCTGGGCGGCAGCGTGGCGTTGGCGATGCTTGCGGCGCTCCATGGTGCGCGCATCGTGCGTGCGCATGATGTTGGCCCTACAGTGGATGCCTTGCGAATCGTGGTGGCAGTGGGCGCACAACAGGGACAATCGCCATGAGCAGGCGCTATTTCGGCACGGACGGGGTACGCGGGCGGGTCGGCACGCATCCGATGACGGTCGAGTTTGCGCTGCGCCTCGCGGGCGCCGCGGCCCGTGTGCTCGCGCCGGATGGTGGGCGCGTGCTGGTCGGCAAGGACACGCGCTTGTCAGGCTACATGTTCGAATCGGCGCTTGAGGCCGGATTTGTTGCGGCAGGGGTCGATGTGCTGCTCGCCGGCCCGCTGCCGACTCCCGGCATCGCCTACCTGGTACAGCGCCTGCAGTGCGATTTTGGCGCAGTCATCAGTGCTTCGCACAATCGCTTCGACGACAACGGCATCAAGTTCTTCGACCGTTCCGGCGGCAAGCTCGCGGATGAACTGGAAGAGGCGATCGAGTCGCACCTCGACGAGCCGACGCCGACGCGTGAATCGGAGGCGCTCGGTCGCGCCACCCGGGTGGACAGTGAGCGCGCCTTGTACCAGGCGTTTTGTGCTGCCACGCTGCCGGACGGGATGCGCCTGGATGGGCTGAAGCTGGTAATCGACTGCGCGAATGGCGCGGCCTATAAGGTTGCCCCCCGGGTGCTCGCGGATCTCGGCGCAGAGATCGTGCCGATTGGCTGTTCGCCGAATGGCCGCAACATCAACGATGGCTGCGGTTCGACCAATCCGGAACTGCTCAAGTTGACCGTGCCGGGGGTGCGCGCCAACGCCGGCATCGCGCTCGACGGCGACGGCGATCGCCTGGTGATGGTTGATCACCTGGGCCGTGCTATCGATGGCGACCAGTTGCTTTATGTGCTGACCAAGGCACGCCAGGCCGCGGGCGACCTGAAGGGCCCGGTGGTTGGCACCGTCATGACCAACCTCGGGCTCGAGGTCGCGCTCAAGGATCTCGGCGTGCCGTTCATGCGTTCGGCAGTTGGCGACCGCAACGTGTTGCAGTTACTGCGCGCGCACGGCGGCGAGCTCGGCGGTGAGGCGTCGGGTCATCTGCTGTGTCTCGACAAGACTTCAACTGGTGACGGCCTGATCGTCGCGCTGCAGGTGCTGGCCGTAATGAAGACCACCGGCAAGACGCTGGCGGAACTCACGGCCGGCATGCAACGGTTCCCCCAGAAACTGATCAACGTGCGGGTCGCAAAGCGCTTCGACGCGGCGCGCGAGCCGTCGGTCGCCGCGGCCATCGCCAGGGTGGAAAGTTCGCTCGGCGACCGCGGCCGCGTCGTGTTGCGCGCCTCCGGCACCGAGCCCTTGATCCGCGTGATGGTCGAAGGCGAGGACCAGCTGGTGGTCGACCGTCATGCAGCGGCGCTCGCCGACGCCGTGCGTGCCGCAGCGCCCGCCGCATGAATAGCGCCACACGCAGGCCGCTGGTTGCCGGCAACTGGAAGATGTACGGCAACCGCAGCGAGGCCGCCCGCCTGATCAGTGAACTGATCACGCGCGGCGCCGGTTTCGGCGCGGCGGAGGTGGTCGTCTGTCCGCCCTTCGTGCACCTGGCAGACGTTGGTCGCCAGCTGGCTGGCAGCCGGATCGTGCTTGGTGCCCAGGATGTATGCGCAGAGGAGGCCGGCGCACATACCGGCGAAGTTTCCGCCGCAATGCTCGCGGACTTCAACTGCCGCTACGTGATCGTCGGGCATTCCGAACGCCGCGCGCGCTACGGCGAAGACGACGACCTGGTGGCGCGCAAGTTCGTCGCGGCCCGACGTCATGGGCTGATTCCGATCCTGTGTGTCGGCGAATCGCTCGCCGAGCGCGAACGGAATGCGACCGAAGCGGTCGTCTTGCGGCAGCTCGACGCGGTCCTGGGAACCGCCGGAGTCGGCGCATTTGCCGCCGCCGTCGTTGCCTATGAGCCGGTCTGGGCAATCGGTACCGGGCGCACGGCGACATCCGCGCAGGCGCAGGACGTGCACGCGCTGATCCGGGGCCGGATTGAGGCAAAAGATGCTACTATTAGCGCTTCCCTTCGGGTTCTCTACGGGGGCAGTGTCAAGGCGGGCAATGCCGCAGAACTGTTCGCGATGCCCGATGTGGATGGTGGCCTGATCGGCGGAGCGTCGCTGAAGGCGGACGAGTTTGGAAGCATCTGCGCGGCGGCGGACGGCTGATCGGGCGGGTCGGATGGTGGAATGAAATGCTGCAAAACGTGATTACATTCCTGCACGGCATTCTGTGCTTTTCGATTGTTTCGCTGGTACTGCTGCAGCGGGGCAAGGGCGCGGATGCGGGCGC
Source organism: Gammaproteobacteria bacterium (assembly GCA_031403675.1). Classification (GTDB taxonomy): domain Bacteria; phylum Pseudomonadota; class Gammaproteobacteria; order Steroidobacterales; family Steroidobacteraceae; genus SCUD01. Next base: position 9,005 of record JANNTO010000147.1, read on the forward strand.
AGGCTTTGGTGCCGGTGCATCCGGCACGGTCTTTGGCGCGCGCGGGTCGGCGACTTTCTTCTCGAAGCTGACCGCCGTGCTGGCCACGCTGTTTTTCATGACCAGCATTTCGCTTGCATGGTTTGCGACGCGTCCGCAGGCGGAGCAGCGCGACAGTCTTGTTGACACCCTCGTCACCGAGCCCGCGCCTGCGGCGGGAGTCGATACCGACGCGGTGCCGGCCCTGCCGGAATCCACCGCACCGGAGCAGCCCGCGCCCGCCGGGCAATAGAGCAGAGCTTTCAGGTTCACAGTGCCGACGTGGCGGAATTGGTAGACGCGCTAGCTTGAGGGGTTAGTGGGGAAACCCGTGTCGGTTCGAGTCCGACCGCCGGCACCATTCGAGTATTCCAGATGATCATCCGGGGGTCCCACGGGACCCTTCGGACAGTTACAATGCGCCCGAATTCCGCGGCTCCCCTGCGGTTCACGATGGGCGCCTAGTGCTGCAGAACTACCTGCCAATCCTGATTTTTCTGGTCGTGGCCAGCGGCTTTGGCCTGCTGTTGCTGGTGCTCGGATGGGTGCTCGGTCCGCGCCGTCCCGATGCGGCAAAGGTCTCGGCCTATGAGTGTGGCTTCGAGGCATTCGAGGATTCACGCACCAAGTTCGACGTCCGCTATTACCTGGTCGCAATCCTGTTCATCATTTTCGACCTCGAGATCGCGTTCCTGTTTCCGTGGGCCGTTTCGCTCGATGCGATCGGCGGTTTCGGGCTGCTGTCGATGGCGGTGTTCCTGGCCGTGCTGGTCATCGGTTTCGTCTATGAGTGGAAAAAAGGGGCGCTCGAATGGGACTGATCGCAGCAGCGCCCGCGCTCCAGGGCCGGGGATTCATAACAACTTCGGTCGACAGCCTGATGAACTGGGCGCGCACCGGCTCCTTGTGGCCAATGACCTTTGGCCTCGCCTGTTGCGCGGTCGAAATGATGCACGCGGGTGCGTCGCGTTATGACCTCGATCGCTTCGGGGTGGTGTTCCGCGGCAGCCCGCGGCAGTCCGACGTGATGATTGTCGCGGGGACCCTGGTCAACAAGATGGCACCAGCGCTGCGCAAGGTCTACGACCAGATGGCGGAGCCGCGCTGGGTGATCTCGATGGGCTCCTGCGCCAACGGCGGCGGCTATTACCACTATTCATATTCCGTGGTGCGCGGCTGCGATCGCATCGTGCCGGTCGATGTCTACGTGCCGGGCTGTCCGCCAACCGCTGAAGCGCTCATCTACGGCATTTTCCAGCTCCAGGACAAGATCCGCCGCACCAGCACCATCGCGCGCGGTTCTGCATGAGCCGGGTCGAGGCAACGGCACAGGCCATCGATTCCCGGATCGGTGCGCATGCCCGGCGCGTGACGGCGCTGCCTGGCGAGCTGGCGATCGAGGTTGCGCCCGAGCATTGGCTGGCAGTCTGCCGCGAGCTTCGCGATTTGCCGGAACTCGCCTTCGAGCAATTGATCGATCTCTCGGGGATTGACTACCTGGAACACGGCCGTTCCGAGTGGACCACCGAATCGGCGACTTCATCCGGCTTCAGCCGTGGCGTCGACCGCGACACGCTGCCCGCCGAAGAAGAGGTACCGCGCTTCGCTGTGGTCTGCCACCTGCTGTCGGTTTCACGGAATACGCGGCTGCGGGTCCGTTGCCGATGCCTGCCGGGCGATCCGCCGATGGTCGATTCGCTGATTGATGTCTGGGCGTCGGCGGACTGGTATGAGCGTGAGGCATTCGACCTGTTCGGAATCCTGTTTCGCGGCCATCCGGACCTGCGGCGGATCCTGACCGACTACGGATTTATCGGCCATCCGTTCCGCAAGGACTTTCCGCTGTCAGGCAATGTCGAGGTGCGCTACGACCCGGCACGCGGACGCGTCGTGTATGAGCCCGTCAGCATCGTGCCTCGAGTCACGGTTCCAAAGGTGATCCGCAAGGATCGCGCCAGCACTGCGCCCGGGACTAACAGCGATGTCTGAAATCCAGAACTTCACGCTGAACTTCGGTCCGCAGCATCCGGCGGCTCACGGTGTGCTGCGCCTGGTGCTCGAGATGGACGGCGAGGTAATCCAGAAGGCCGATCCGCATATCGGCCTGTTGCATCGCGCCACCGAAAAACTCGCTGAATCCAAGCCGTTCAACCAGTCGATTGGCTACATGGACCGGCTCGACTACATGTCCATGATGTGCAATGAACACGCCTACGTGCGTGCGATCGAGAAGCTGCTCGGCATCGAGGCGCCGGAGCGGGCGCAGTACATCCGCGTGATGTTCGATGAGATCACGCGGATCCTGAATCACCTGTTGTGGATTGGCTCGCACGGCCTCGACATCGGCGCGATGACCGTATTCCTGTACGCGTTTCGCGAGCGCGAGGACCTGATGGACTGCTACGAAGCGGTGTCCGGCACCCGCATGCACGCGACCTACTATCGCCCCGGCGGCGTATACCGCGACCTGCCCGATTCGATGCCGCGCTACCAGGTATCGCGCTGGCGCGGCGAGCGCGACGTCAAGCGGCGCAACGAAGCGCGCTCCGGAACGATGCTCGACTTCATCCAGGACTTCACTGACCGTTTTCCGGCGTGCGTCGACGAGTACGAAACGCTGCTGACCGACAACCGGATCTGGAAGCAGCGCACGGTGAACATCGGCGTCGTCACGCCGGAGCGCGCGATGGCGCTGGGCTTCACGGGCGCGATGCTGCGCGGTTCGGGCATCGCCTGGGACCTGCGCAAGAAGCAGCCCTACGAGGTCTACGCGGATCTCGACTTCGACATTCCCGTCGGCGTGAACGGCGATTGCTA